>JBLNBW010000274.1:0-13147 GCA_050260255.1 Rhodospirillaceae bacterium
AAAGCGGCAAGCCGCTCTTCGAGCGCCGTGCGCTGCGCGCCCGTCAGCGTGCCGGCAAGATCCGTGACGCGGGCCTTGAGCGCCGGCACGGGCACTTGCGCCAGCGACCACGCCGACACAAAACACAGCAGCAATGCGGGCAGCAAGCGCCGCACGAATGACATGGACGCTTACTTCGTCGCGGGAGCAGCGGGCTTGGCGGGCGCGCCGAAATCGACCCTGGGCGGCCTGCTGATCTCCCGCTCGTTTTCGACCGTGAACTGCGGCTTGGCCTTGTAGCCGAACGCCATGGCCGTCACGTTCGTGGGAAACTGACGCACCACCAGGTTGTATTCCTGCACCGCCTTGATGTAGCGATTGCGTGCGACTGCGATGCGGTTCTCCGTGCCTTCGAGCTGCGCCTGGAGCTCGCGGAAATTCTGGTCGGACTTGAGCTGCGGATAGTTTTCGGCGACGACCAGCAATCGTGACAGTGCGGAAGTGAGCTCGCCCTGGGCCTGCTGGAACTTCGCGAACGCCTCGGGGTTGTCCACGAGATCCGGCGTTGCCTGTATGCTGCCGACTCGTGCACGGGCGTTGGTAACGCCGAGCAGCACGTCCTTTTCCTGAGCGGCATAACCCTTCACGGTCTCGACCAGGTTCGGAATGAGATCGGCGCGGCGTTGGTACTGGTTCACGACCTCGGACCACGCCGCCTTCGCCTGCTCATCGGTGGTTTGCAGTTGATTGTAACCGCAGCCGCTCAGAATGAGCGCCGCGGCCAACGCCAGCATTCTTGCCAATGCCTTCGTCATCTTAAGACCTCCCGGGGTTTGCGGTTACAGTCCCTACGGGACCGTCAGGTGGAGACGCGTGCCTCTTTTTGCAATCCCTGCATCGTCTCCACAGCGAAACAGAGATCTGCCCACGCTTTCGCCTTGTCGGGCAGTGTCCGCAGCAAGTATGCCGGGTGGTAGGTGACGATAAGGGGTATGCCCATGTAATCGTGCACCTTGCCGCGCAGGCTCGCAATGCTCGCGTCGCGTCCAAGCAGATTGACCGCCGCGATCTTGCCCAAGGCGACGATGAGGCGCGGCCTGATGAGCTGGATCTGGCGCTTGAGGTACGGCTCGCATCGCTCCGCTTCGTCCGGCGCCGGATTGCGGTTGCCCGGCGGGCGACACTTGACGGTATTGGCGATGTAGACGTTCTCGCCGCGCTTTAATTTGATCGCGGCAAGCATGTTGTCGAGAAGCTTGCCCGCCTGCCCCACGAACGGCTCGCCCTGCCGGTCTTCGTCCGCGCCCGGGCCTTCACCCACGAACAGCCATTCCGCTCGCTCGTCGCCGACGCCGAATACGGTTCGATTGCGTTGCTCGTGCAGGCGACAGTCCATGCAGCGCGACACGCACTCCTTCAGTGCGGCCCAGTCCATGTTGAGAATCGCCGCTCGGCGATCGTCTGGAGGCGCCGCGATCGGCTGTGTTTGGGCGATTGGGGTACGCGGCTCTACATGCACCACGTCGACCGCAGGCTCCACGGGGCGATTCGCACACTGCGACGGCGACGGCCGTTCGCGCAGGCGCCATACGGGCGTGAGCCCCATCTCCCTCAGCATCTCGTTCCTACGGCTCATACGAAGCGTTCCATGACTAATGCATCCTCGCGGCCGGACGCGGCGGGATAGTACCCGCGCCTCAAGCCTATCTGCGTGAAACCCGTTTTGGCATACAGCGCGCGCGCGGCGGCATTGGATGGGCGCACCTCGAGATAGATTTTGCTCGCACGTCCTTGCCGTGCGATCTTCAGCAGCAAGCGAACGAAATCTTCACCGAGCCCCTGTCCCTGATGCGCGGCGGCGATGCTGAGATTGAGCAAATGCGCTTCGCCGGCCGCGACCATCATCACCGCATAACCGACGAGCTCCCCTTGCCGCTCCAGCACCCAGCATTCATATCCGGCTTCGAGCGAATCGGAAAAATTGCCCGCAGTCCATGGATGCGTATAGACCGTCGCTTCGATCTCGGCGACGCGCGGCACATCGCTCATCCGCATGCGGCGATAGTCAAGGACTGCTTCAGGGCGTGCGCTCATCGGTCTTCAATGCGACTTTATCGCGTATGTAATAAAGCGCAGCATCTTCGGGCGCAACGGCTTCGCCATTGCGATAGGCCGCCACCGCAAGCTCGGCGATCGCGCGCGCGCGCGGGTGCGCATCGGGCACTATCGCGGCGAGCTGGCTGTCGTAGCGCTGGGCGAGCACTTCCCCATATGCGATGAAGCCGCTTCCGCATCCCGCCCAGCCGTCGCCTTCGATTTCCGGCACGACATTCGGAGCATACAACGCGGGTGCATGGACCACGCACCATCGCGTATCCCTGAGCTCGTACGCGGCGTAATACACCTGCTGCATGCGCGCATCCAGACAGCACACGACACGCCGCGCACCGCTTCCTGTCGCCATCGCGAGCAGTGTGCCGATGGCCACCAGCGGCCGCTCCGCCGCATAGGCAAGGCCTTGCGCCACACCGCAGCCTATGCGCAGACCCGTGAAGGTGCCCGGCCCCGCACCGTAGGCGATGGCGTCTACGTCGCGCACGGCAAGTCCGGTTTCGGACAGAACGTCGTCGATCATGCCGAGCAGCAGTTCGGAATGGCTTTGGCCCGCGTGCACGTCCCGCTCGACGATGGCACCGTCTTTCCAGACAGCCGTCGAGCAGTATTCGGTGGAGGTATCGAGGGCAAGTATCTTCACGGCGTGCGGCAAATGACGGCTCAGGGCGAGCCGAAATTGGATTCTAGCTCATTGCCCACGCAATTTTGATTCGAGGCCGGCCCGCCGGTGCCTCAAAGCGCGCCGCAGCGCCAACGGGTTCTTCCGCCACGTTGGCCGGCAGCAAGAAAAAAGGGCCGTTGAAGACGGCCCTTGCTTTGCCCGTGATCGCAGGACGCAACCCCGGGAATTTTGGAAAGGTTGTCTATTGGCGACGTTTTCGTGCGGTGATACCGATCGCTCCGAGCACGCCACCCAACAGCGCCAGCGAACCCGGTTCCGGCAACGTCGTGGTGATGGGCGCCAGCTCCGATACGCGCGGTTGCTTGAAGTCGTTGAAGCCGCCGGGGGCGAACACTTGGACATCCGTGATGGTCTGCCCGTCAATGGCCAACAGCGAGAAGAAGTTCTGGCCCGGCCCCAGCTGAAACTGGAAAACGGCACCGGCATTGTCGGTGGCTATAACCGTCGCCGTGCCGACGCCAAAGTTCAGATCCACCATGAAGTCGCCGAAGGTGAAGCCCTCAAGGTGAAAATCCATGCTGGTGAGACACAAGTTCACGTCTGTCGCACAATTCACGGTGCCGCCGGTCGGGTTCGTGTTGTTAAAGATGTCGGCCTGCCCTTGCCCGTGAACCTGATTCAACGTCTGGCCGGTAAGCGACGAGAAAACTGCGGTAATGCCCGTGTGATCGACCTCCCCGGTAATCGTAGTACCGATTTCAACCGCCTCGAACAAAATATTGATCTCCCCGCCCGGGAGTACAGCACTGGGGTCGTTGCTGAATATAATCGTTGCCGAAGCGGTCCCACTGCTCAAGCCCAGAGCGAGTATTGCAGGGCTAATAAGAGTCTTTAGTTGGCCCATGATGACGTCTCTCTCTTTCGGTTTAGCGGAGTCCGCCCGGAGCCCCGCGCCTGACGCTACTGCATTAACGGGGCCAATTCTGCAAGTGACGAGTATCGCTGGAATTTTTCATTGAGCGATCCACGATGACGAGGCGCACGTAAAAGCGCCCGACAAGCCATGCTCGCCGTCCGACACGTCAAGTTCGAGCCCAATAGCGCCGAACGTCGCGTATCGCCGGCACCTTTAAATGGCGCAAAAGAAGATGAGCAGCCGACGCCGAACGATGGACTTGGATGGACGCAGTGCGAAAATCAATGAAGCGTTCGTTTTTGAGACGTGTGCGCTCCCGCTTCCATAGCAAAGATTGAACAAATCAGTGGCGTGATCGTGCGTCGGTGTATGCCTGTCGAAGACGTTTACATGGAAGAACGCGCCAGCAACACAACCGGCTGTCATCTCTCTAGGAAACATGCGGATACGCGGTCCTGCAACGGGTACGGGGTATGTCGCGCGCTTTAACACCCCCATCGCGCGTTGTCGAATGGCGGGTCCATTTCCTTGCTCTCTTCGACGGGTCCGATTTTTGCGGAACGTAAGGCGTGGCGGTGCCCGATCGCTTCCGAGACACGTGGCCTCTATCTCCTTTCGCGTGTTATCGGCAGCGTTCGTCGTCACGGGCCGGTTCTCCGGCCCCTTTTTTGTCCTGAGGATTCGAAGTTCCCTGTTGCCAGGACAGGAAGATCCTGACTGCGAGACCGTCCCGACCACGACGCTCGATGGAAACTGAGTCCGTCAGCATTTGATTTAAAAATCCGCTGCAGCACGCGCTCCAGGCGCCGGCCAGCCGCATCGACGGCTTTAGGATGTGCTGAGGACCTTCCGATCGATTACACCGAGGAGAGCTCGTTCGCTCGCTGTCGCGACAGCGCGGCCACTGTGCGCAACAGATCGTCGATGTTCACCGGCTTGATGAGATGACTGTCGAAGCCGGCGCTGCGTGACCGCTTCATATCGTCTCCCTGGCCGCAGCCCGTTACGGCAATGATGCGAGCGTTTTTGCTCCACAATTGCTCGCGTATGGCACGGCACGCGTCGTAGCCGTCCATTTTCGGCATGCGAATGTCGAGCAGAACGACCTCCGGGTGGAAGACCACCGCCTTCTGCACCGCCTCTACGCCATCACCGGCCGTCTCTACCTCGTTGCCCATCAACCGGAGCAGCATGGCGAGCGACTCAGCACTGTCGACATTGTCGTCGGCGATCAGTATTCGATACTTGCCGCCGGGCCTCAGCGATGCCGGATGGACGGTCTCGGGCGTGGCGCGGGAGCCAACCACCGGCAATCGAACGATGAACTCGCTGCCGGCGTTCTCGCCTTCGCTCCTTACCTCTATCGTTCCGCCGTGCAATTCAATGAGCGATTTCGAGAGCGCCAGCCCTATCCCCAGGCCCTCCTGCGAGTAACGATGTCCGACAGCCAGCTGAGAGAACCGGTCGAACACCGCGCCTTGGTCCTCGGGCGCGATCCCGATGCCATTGTCGCGAATCGCTATGACAGCTTGTCCGCTCTCTTCTGCCGTCGTGAGCACGATCTCGCCGCCCCTGGGCGTGTACTTCGCCGCGTTGTTGAGAAGATTCGAGAACACCTGAGCGAGACGCACGGGATCGGCATCCACGTAGATCGGGTCGCAATGAGTAGACACGGTGAGCCTGTGTCCCGCGCGATCGATTAAGGGTAGCGACGCCTCGAGCGCCTGGTCGACGACGTTGCTCAGCTCGACCTTCGCACGCCGAAGATTGAGCTTGCCATGGTTGATGCGGCTTACGTCGAGCAGGTCGTCTATGAGCCGGACCATGTGATGCACCTGCCGATCTATGATCTTCGTGACCGCCGCCGACGCCGCACCGCGGGCCGCCTGGGCGTTCAGTATGCCCACTGCATTCCGTATCGGCGCGAGCGGGTTGCGGAGCTCGTGCGCGAGCGTGGCAAGGAATTCATCCTTGCGGCGGTCCGCTTCCTTGAGCAGCGCCTCGGCCTGTTTCTGCGCGGTGATATCGACGACGACGGTGCCGACACCGAGAATGCGGGCGCCGACGCGCACCGGATAGTAACTCACCAGCCAGTAGCGGCGCTGGCCGGGCGCGGCCCGCGTGTCCGCCTCGACTTCGACGTTGGCGACGGCCTCGCCGGCGAGCGCTTGCCGGTATAACGGCTCGACTGCTGGCCAGATCTTCGGCACCACTTCGGCGACCGTTTTTCCGATATGGGCGGACGCCGAAACGCCATTCATTTTGGCAAGCTTCGCGTTCACACGGACGTAGCGGCATGCCTTGTCCACGAACGCGAATCCGACCGGCGCCTTGCTCGTCAACGCTTCCAGCAGCGCGCTTTGCTCCGCGAGCAGCTTCTCCGCCTGCTTGCGATCGGTCACGTCCAGCGCAATGCCCGCCATCCGCAGCGGGCGGTCACCGTCGAACGCCGCGCTGCCTTTCGAATGTATCCAGCGTAAGGTACCGTCCGGCCGCTGCAACCGGTACTCGATGTCGAAGTCGGCCCGCCCGCCGCTGTCCAGACAAGCGCGGACAGCCTCTTCCACGCGCTCTCGGTCTTTCGCGTGGACGATACTCAGGAAGCGCTCGTAGGACATCACCTCATCGGGCTCGAGCCCGAAAAGCCGCTTGCACAGCGGAGACCACTCCAGGCAATCGCTGGCGATGTCCCAGTGCCAGTACCCCACTTCCGCGCGTTCGGCGATAAAGCGCAGCCTTTCCTCGCTGTCCCGCAAGTCCTGCTCGGCGCGCTTGCGCTCGGTGATGTCGTGAACGACGCCCATTGTGATGAGCTCGCCCTTTTTTTCCGTGAACGCCCCAACGGACTCGAGCCAAAGGGTGGAGCCATTGCGATGCTGAACACGATATTCGGCATGGTAATCGGCCTCACCGGGACATCGCAGGGCCGCCAACACCGCATCATTTACCGTCTCTATCGCCTGCTCGCGATCGTCTGGATGCAGGCTCGCAAGCCATCGCCTGAATGTCACCTCGCTGTCGCCCGACTCGCCGTACAGCTCGCGCGCTTCCTCGCTCCAGTACACGCTGCCGTTCGTGACGTTCCATTCCCAGATGCCGACATGTGCTGCACGACTGGCGCGGCGAAGCCGCTCTTCGCTGGCGCGCAAGCGCTCCTCGATCGTCTTGCGCTCGGTGATGTCTATGGCAGAAGCAACAATCCGCGTTACGCGCTTCTCGGCGTCGCACAGCGGTGCGAGGTGAAGGTCCATCCAGTGACAGGCTGTGCCCGCCATGCTGACCATGGCGTCGTAGCGCACGTGCTCACCCCGCGCAGCCCGTTCGATCGACTCACGAAGGAGACGGCGTGACTCCGCCGAGAAATTCCACCAGCGGCAATCCCAGAATTTCTTTCCGACTATGTCCGGGACGGAGATGCTAGTGGCAGCGAGCGCAGGCTGATTGAGCTCGATCAGCGTACCGTCGACGTCGAGGACGACCACGAATGCGAAGCGCGTATCGAGCAGCCGGCGCAGCGGGTCCTGGGTTTCGCCCATATCCTCCTCCCAAGTTGGTAAGGGCGTTATTGCGCCGCCGCACGGCAGGGTGCGGCCGGCGTGCGGGATATACTACTTCGATAAGCTGCGTACTTGATAGTCGAGGGACGAATACACTCGCTGTCGCCGAAACAGGTAACACTGACCGTCCCACGCAGCGCGGCCACACTATAGCCGACAGAGAAGCCCCGGACAGGGGGTGCGTCAGCCGTATAATCCATGCGGCGGTGTAAGGCATTCGCACCGAACGGACATACGCCGGGCAGCATCGATAGGCCGGCCAGCGTTGTTGCAACTCATTTTTCCGCGGCAGGCGCCGCGAGCAAGGACCGAAAGTGCGCGTATACAAGATTGCGGCCATCCCGGGGGACGGCATAGGCGTCGAAGTCATTGCAGCCGGATTGAAGGTGCTCGATGTGCTAGCGGGCCGCGAGGGCGGCTTCAGGCTGGAGGTGGAGCACTTTCCATGGAGCAGCGAGTACTACAAGAAGCACGGCTACTACATACCGGAAGGCGGCTTGGACAAGCTGCGCACGTTCGACGCGATATTCTTCGGCGCGGTAGGAGCCCCCGACGTGCCGGATCACATTTCGCTCTGGGGATTGAGGTTGCCGATCTGCCAGGGTTTCGACCAATACGCCAACGTGCGGCCTGCGCGGGTGCTGCCGGGAGTTACGAGCCCGCTGCGCGACGGGCAGGACATCGACTGGGTGGTCATTCGTGAAAACTCGGAAGGCGAGTACTCCGGCAGCGGCGGTCGCGTGCACAGGGGATTGCCGGAAGAAATCGCAACGGAGACGTCGGTGTTCACGCGCCATGGCGTCGAGCGCATACATCGCTTCGCGTTCGAGCTCGCGCGCAGCCGTCCGCGCAAACACCTTACCCTCGTCACCAAATCGAACGCGCAGCGGCACGGCATGGTGTTGTGGGACGAAGTGTTCTACGAGGTGGGGCGCAACTATCCCGACGTCGAGACACAGCGCGTGCTGGTCGACGCCATGACGACGTTGATGGTGTTGAAACCGCGCACGCTGGATGTCATGGTGGCGAGCAACCTGCACGCCGACGTGTTGTCCGACCTCGCTGCCGCGCTGACCGGCAGCCTCGGCATCGCACCGACAGCCAATCTCAATCCCGAGCGCACGTTTCCGTCGATGTTCGAGCCCATACACGGCTCGGCGTTCGACATCACGGGCAAAGGCATTGCAAATCCGGTCGCGACATTCTGGACCGCGGCGATGATGCTCGAGCATCTCGGTGAGCGCGACGCAGCAGCGCGCCTGATGGCCGCAGTAGAGAAAGTGACCGCACGACGCATCTTCACGCCCGATTTGGGCGGCGAAGCGAACACCGAGCTCGTCACCGAAGCGGTGTGCGACCAGCTATGACGCTGTGATTTAGTTTGCAGTCCGGGCAGGGGCCGCGCTGCTATACTTTTTTTGTCCCGCACTTGCCGGACCGGACAGAAAGGAGCAGCGCGGTGAAACAGGCCTACGAATATCTCGTTTCACTGGCCACGATCACGCTGGTCGTGGCCGGCATCGGCGGCGTATCTTTCCATGCATTCCGCGACCGCGGCTGGATCGAGCTCATGCTGAACCGCGTATGGTCGTTCCAGCTCGACTATCCGATGGTCGCAATCCCCCTCACGTTGGCTGCCGCCTTCGCGTTCAACGCGTGGCGCAATCACCATCTCGTACACGGCCGCGTGAGCAGGGTGCCGGCCATGCTCATCTACTGCCTGATGGGCGCGGGTGCCTACTTTCTAGGGCAATTCGCGCTGCACGGGGTACTCTGAGCCGCACGTAGCGCGCTCGCTCCGGTGCCGCTCAGTCCACGCGTGCGCCGGAGTCCCGGATCACTTTCGTCCATTTCGGGATCTCGCTGCGTATGAACGCGCCGAACTCGTCAGGCGTGTTCGCGACGACATCCCCGCCTTCGCTGGCGAAACGATTCTGCACGTCGGGCTGCTTCAAAATGCGCGCGATGTCGGCATGCAGCTTCGCGACGATGTCCTTCGGCGTCCCGGCGGGCACGAACACGCCGTACCAGTTCACCGCTTCGTAGCCGGGCACGGCGCTCTCCGCGACCGTCGGAACGTCAGGCAAGGGCTTTAGGCGCTTTCCCGTCGTCACGCCCAGCGCTTTCAACTTGCGTGCATGGATTAACGGCACCGCAGGCGGCATGCTGCTCGAGTACACGACGATCTGCCCGCCGATCAACTCGGTGATCGCGCGTGAGGCGCCGGTGTAGGGAATATGCAGCATGTCGACGTTCGCCATCGATTTCAACAGCTCCATCGAAAGATGGCCTATCGTGCCGTTGCCCGGCGAGCCGAACGTAATGGCGCCCGGCTGCGCCTTCGCACGCGCCACCAAGTCCCGCGCGTTCTTCGCAGGGAACGATGGATGCGACACGATCACGAGCGGTGCGGCGATCACTTGCGTGACGGGTTGGAAATCGCGCACCGGGTCGTACGGCAGCTTGGCATACAGGCCAGGTGCCACGGCGATGTTGGACGCCTGACCGAGAACGATCGTGTACCCGTCGGCCGGCGCCTTGGCCGCAACGTTCATCCCTATCGTTCCGCCCGAGCCGGGACGATTGTCGGGAACGACCTGGACGCCCCAGGCGTCGCTCAGCTTCCCGGCGACAGTACGCGATATGAGATCGGTGCCTCCGCCCGGCGGAAACGGCACCAGCCATCGCACCGGCTTGGCGGGATACGTGTCGGCCGCCCCACACGCGGCTGCGGTGCAGAACGTTGCAATGAGCACGGCGAGCTTACGCATTTTTTCCTTCCTCGTCGCGAGACGCAGACTAACGCCGCGTCAGTCGAGTTTCACCTTGGCGAACTTCGCCACTTTCGTCCACTTCTCGATTTCCGATTTCATATAGGCGGCAAATTCCTCCGGGGTCCCGCCGCCGGCGATCGCGCCCTGACCGAGCAGCTTCTCCCGCGTCTCAGGTGCCTTGAGCAGCGTGGTGAGTTCCTGGTAGATGCGGGCCGTCACTTCTTTCGGTGTGCCGACGGGAACTACGATGCCGTTCCACGAGCTGCCTTCGAAGCCCTTCACGCCGCTTTCGTCTACAGTTGGCAATTCCGGCATCGCCGGAAAACGCTGCTTCGTGGAGACCGCAATAGCCTTCAGCTGCTTGGCGTGGACATGCTGAAGAACCGTGATCGCGGTGTTGAACGCGAGCTGCACCTGGCCCGAAATCTGATCGATCACCGCTGGCGCCTGCCCCTTGTACGGAATATGGACGACATTGACGCCGGTCAGTACTTTGAAGTACTCCATCATCATGTGCGGGCTCGTGCCGTTGCCGGTGGAGGCGTACGACAATTCGCCGGGTTTGGACTTGGCAAGCGCCACGAGCTCCTTCACCGTTTTCACGGGCAGCGCAGGATGCACCGTCAGCAAGCTGGGCAGCGTCGCCATCAGCGTGACGGGCGTGAGGTCCTTCAGCGGATCGAAAGGCAGCTTGGTGTAAATCGCAGGCGAGATGCTCTGCGCCACCGTCAGAATGCAGATGGTGTAGCCGTCCGGCGGTGATTTCGCGCAAAGATCCGTGCCGATGTTGCCGCCGGCGCCCGCACGGTTGTCGGGAACGACCTGCACGCCCCACGCCTTGGACAATCTTTCGGCTGCCATGCGGCCCATCAGATCCGTCGGCCCGCCGGGCGGGAACGGGATGATGAAGCGGACAGGTTTGGCCGGATATTGCTGCGCGTGCGCAGCAATGCACGGCAGCGCAGTCAGCGCAACGAAAAAGGCGGCACGCAATGTCTTTTGCATGGTCTCACTCCTCTTTAGCAGATTGGTCTTATTGCGTCGCGACGACCTGCTCCGCGAGCATACGATCTATCGTCGCTGCATCATAGCCCAGCCCGGCGAGCACTTCACGCGTATGCTCGCCGACTGCCGGTATGTCGAGGCGCGTCCCGAAACGCTGTCCGTCCATTTCTATAGGCAGCACCGGCACGCGCGTCTTCTCGCCGTTCAGCAGCGTCACCGGTGTGAGGCCGCCGGACGCGTTGAGATGCGGATCGTCGAACAAGTCCTCGGGTTTCGCGATAGGCGCGAACGGCAGGCCGAGCTCCTCGCACTTGTCCATCAACTGCCGCTTGGTCATCTTCCCGAACAGCGCGTTTACGATCGGCAGTATGCGCGGGCGCGCCTCCACGCGCTGCGGGTTCGTCTTGAGCGACGGGTCCGCAAGCAGATCCGCGAGTCCGAACGCCTCGCAGAAAATTTTCCATTGCGTATCGGTGACGACGCCGACGAAGACCAGTTCGCCGTCGCTCGTCTTGAAATTGTCGTACAGCGCCCAGGCGCGCACACGGTCCGGCATCGGCGTGACCGGCTTGCGGGTCATCAGGCCTTCCATCATGTGCTGTGCCATGAGAAATGCATTGTTTTCGAACAGCGCGCTCTGCACATACTGTCCTTCTCCGGTCTCGTGCCGCTGGTTCAGTGCCGCCAGGATCGCGATGGCACCGAACATGCCGCCCATCACGTCATTGACCGATGCACCGGCGCGCAAGGGGCCGTAGCGACCGCCCGTCATATATGCGAGTCCGCCCATCATCTGCACGACTTCGTCGAGCCCCGTGCGATGATCGTACGGCCCCGGCAGGAATCCTTTGAGCGAGCAGTAGACGATGCGGGGATTGAGCTTTCTCACGTGCTCGTAGCCGAAGCCGAGCTTGTCCATTGCCCCAGGGCGGAAATTCTCGGTGAGCACGTCCGCGCTTGCGATGAGCTTCAGCACAGCCTCGCGCCCGGCAGGGCACTTGAGGTCGACGGCGATGCTCTTCTTGTTGCGGTTGTACGTCGGAAAAAACCCGGCGCCCGAGGCAACGAGCTTGCGTGTGTGATCGCCATCGAGCGGCTCGACTTTGATTACCTCGGCGCCGAGGTCGGCAAGAACCAGGCCGCACGTCGGACCCATCACCACGTGGCAGAACTCGGCGACGCGCACGCCGGAAAGTGGCAGCTTTGTACTGCTGGATTCGTTCTTCATGTGCATGCAGCCCCGTTACGCGCCCGTCGCCGGCATAAAGGTTTTGGTGACACCGGCATCCGGCACGTAACCGTAGAGCGGCTCTTGCGGTATGCCTTCGTGAACGATCGCGCGTATGGCGAGAAGCTTCTCGATATCGATCCCGGTCCTCAAGCCCATCGATTCGAGCATGAACACGAGATCCTCCGTGACGATGTTGCCCGTGGCGCCGGGCGCGAATGGACAGCCGCCCAGACCGCCGAGAGAAGAATCGAAGGTGCGCACGCCCTCTTCGAGCGCCGCCACGACGTTGGCAAGCCCGAGGCCGCGCGTATTGTGCAGATGCAGGCCGGCGAGCCGATCGCCGATTTCGGCGCGCACCTGCCGCCAGACGCGCCGTATCTGTTGCGGATTGGCATAACCGACCGAATCGGCAAGGCCGACCTCGTCGCATCCCGCCTCGACGCAGGCGACCGCCAGCCGCACCACTTCGCTCTCCTTCACTTCGCCCTGGAGTGTGCAGCCGAACACCGTGGACAGTCCCGCCTCGATCTTGGGCCGCCGCTCCACCGGCAGCTCGTCCCGCGCCTCGCAGATGCGCCGCGCCTCTTCCACCGCCTGGTCCGGCGTCTTGCGCACGTTGGAGAGGCTGTGCGCGTGGCTCACCGAAATCGGCAGCGTGATCTTGTGGACGCCGGCCTCCATGGCGCGAACACTGCCCTTGAGATTGGGCGCGAGCACCGCCACGGTAAGCCTTGGTATGGTGAGCGCGTGAGCTACGACGTCCGCCGCATCGACCATTTGCGGAATGAGCTTGGGCGGCACGAAAGAGCAGCACTCGATTTCGCGCAAACCGGCATCGGCCGCCGCTCTGATCCACCGCTTCTTGTATTCGGTCGGCATGAACTGCTTGGTGTTCTGCAGCCCGTCGCGCGGGCCGACTTCGCTTACCAGCACATCGATGTCCTGCAC
>JBLNBW010000275.1:0-17160 GCA_050260255.1 Rhodospirillaceae bacterium
CACTCACAGCGTCCACACGACCCCCTGTCGGGAGAGCACCCAGCCGAGGCGCGGCGCGCCGACCACGCCCCATGACTCGGGGAAGGGCGACAGCCACCCGCCGAAGAACATTACCGAGGCGAGCGCGGACACGAGCCACATGTTCGCGTATTCCGCGAGGAAGAACACGGCGAACGTCATGCCGGAGTATTCGACATGGAAGCCCGCGACGATTTCCGACTCGCCTTCCGCCACGTCGAACGGCGCGCGGTTGGTCTCGGCGACACCGGCGATGATGTAGGTGAGCATCAGCGGGAACAGCGGAATCCAGAACCAGTTGAACAGGCCGTAATTGCCCCGCTGGCCGAGTATGATCTCGGACAGATTCAGACTCTGCGATGCCATGAGCACGCCGACCAGTGCAAAGCCCATCGCGATCTCGTACGAGACGATCTGGGCGGCGGAGCGCATGGCGCCGAGGAACGAGTATTTCGAGTTCGAAGCCCAGCCGGCGATGATGATGCCGTACACGCCCATCGACGTGATGGCCATGATGTAGAGCAGGCCCGCATCGATGTTGGCGAGAACGAGCTTCGGATCGAACGGCACCACGGCCCACGCCGCGAACGCAGGCGCGATCGCCATGATCGGCGCGATCACGAACAACATTTTGTTCGAGCCGCTCGGAATGACGATTTCTTTCGTCAGAAGCTTCACGCCATCGGCGATGGGCTGCAGCAGGCCGAGCGGTCCGACGCGGTTGGGCCCGATGCGAACCTGGCTCCAGCCTATGAACTTACGCTCCCACAGCGTGAGGTACGCGACCGCCACCAGCAACGGCACCACGATCGCGACGATCTTCGCGAGCGTCCACACCGCCGGCCATGCCGGTCCGAAAAACTGCTCGAGCGTACCGAGAAATTCCATGGGTTACACCGCCACTTTTTGTTCTGCCGCCACGCGTTCGGCGCTCACCGCGCCGAACATCGGTCCCAGGTCGGCCGTTTCCGCACGCGCTGCCGCGAGGCGTATGCAGTTCGCCGGCACTCGGTCGTCGACACCGTACGGCACCACTGCGGCGCCGCTGCCCTGCTTCACCCGCAGGAAATCGCCGTCACGCAAGCCGAGCGTCTGCGCCGTCGCGCGGTTCACCCATGCGACAGGCGGCGCGGCGTCGCGCGTCTTCTGCAGCGGCGGAGAGCGGCGCACGATGGCATCGGCGGCATAGATCGGCACTTCGCCGATGCGCTCGAGTGCTGTGGCTGCCGCAGCAGGCGCGGCGGCTGCGACACTGGTGCGATTGTTCAACTGGACGGCGATGTTGCCGTCACCAAGCGCTTCGCGCTTCACGTCTTCCGCGCTGTCCTGCTCGAAGCCCGGAAGTTCCAGAAGATTGCCGAGCACGCGCAGAACTTTCCACGCCGGACGCGTTTCGCCGAGCGGCTGCACGACACCGTTGAAGCTTTGTACGGTGCCTTCAGTATTGATGAACGTCCCTGCGGTTTCCGTGAACGGACCAATCGGCAGCAGCACGTTGGCATAGTCGACAGCCTTGTGCTGATATGCGGAGAACGCCACGACGAGTTGCGCCTGCTCGAGCGCGGCCGCGGCTTGCTGCGGATCGTACGTGTCGAGTTCGGCCTCGACGCCGAGCAGCAGGTATGCCTTGAGCGCGCCCTCTGCGCTCAGCATCTGAGCGGCATTCTTGCCGGCAACGGCGCCGAACGGCACGGCATTCGCAATGTAACCGCCGACGCTGTTCGCCGCCTCGCCGAGGAAGCCCAGGCGCGCGCCCGTGATGTCGGCCAGGCATTGTGCAAGGGCATGCAGTTGCGCCGCCTGCGGATGATGTTGTGCGAGATTGCCGAGGAACACGGCGACTTTCTCTCCGCCCACGAGGCTGCCTGCCAGCGCCCGCGCCGCGTCGCCCACATTCGCGCCGCTCGCGGCTTGCGGCACCGCGACGTTCTTAGCCTCCGCCGCGGCCTTCACCACTTGGGCCAGCGCATCGGCGAGCGCCGAGGGACGCACGATGACCTTGTGCGCGACCGGCATCAGCAAATCATCGTCCACCGGATTGATGAACGACACGTGCGTGCCGCGCTTCGCAGCCTGACGCAGGCGATGTGCCAGCAGCGGATGATCCTTGCGCAGCGTGCTGCCGATGACGACGACGCGGTCGTTCTGTCCTACCTCCGCGATCTTCATGCCGAGCCACGGCGCACCGGCGAGCTTGCCGTCGGCGCTGAAATCCGACTGGCGCAGCCGGAAATCGACGTTGCCGGATCCCAGGCCGCGCATGAGTTTCTGGAGCAGATACAGCTCTTCGACGGTTTGATGCGGGGTCGCGAGCGCGCCTATCGACTGCGGTCCGTGCTCATCGCGTATGCGCTTCATCTCCCCGGCGACGAAGTCGAGCGCCTGTTGCCATTCGACTTCGCGCCACGTACCGTCCTTCTTGAGCATGGGACGGGCAAGGCGCTGCTCGGAGTTGAGCCCCTCGTACGAGAAGCGGTCCTTGTCCGACAGCCAGCATTCGTTGATGGCCTCGTTTTCGCGAGGCAGCACCCGCATGACGCGGTTCTGCTTCACCTGAACCACGAGGTTGGCGCCCAGACCGTCATGCGGGCTCACCGATAGCTTGCGCGTGAGCTCCCACGGCCGCGCGCTGTAGCGAAACGGCTTCGAGGTAAGCGCACCGACCGGGCAGAGATCGATGACGTTGCCCGAGATCTCGGAGTCGACGGTCTTGCCGACGAAGGTGATGATTTCCGAGTGCTCGCCGCGCCCTATCATGCCGAGTTCCATGATGCCGGCGATTTCCTGGCCGAAGCGCACGCAGCGCGTGCAGTGTATGCACCGCGTCATGTCGCTCGCGATGAGCGGACCGAACTGCTTGTTTACGACGACGCGCTTGTCTTCTTCATAGCGCGAATTGCTTGCGCCATAGCCGACGGCGAGGTCCTGCAGCTGGCATTCGCCGCCCTGGTCGCAGATCGGGCAGTCGAGCGGATGATTGATGAGCAGAAACTCCATCACGCCCTTCTGCGCGGTGACGGCCGCATCCGAATGCGTCCACACCTTCATGCCGTTGGTGGCCGGCGTCGCACATGCCGGCAGCGGCTTGGGCGCCTTCTCCACCTGCACGAGGCACATGCGGCAGTTGGCCGCGATGGACAGCTTTTTGTGATAGCAGAAGTGCGGAATGAAAAGACCCAGCTTTCCGGCGGCATCCATCACGGTGCTGCCTTCGGGCACTTCCACTTTCTTGCCGTCGATTTCGAGTTCTAGCATGTCAGATGTACGCCGGGACCAGGCATTTCTTGTGGTCGATGTGGTACTGGAATTCGTCGCGGAAGTGCTTGATGAACGCGCGCACCGGCATCGCAGCGGCGTCACCGAGCGCGCAGATGGTGCGGCCCTGAATGTTGTCCGCGACGTTGTTGAGCAGGTCCAGATCCTCGGGCCTGCCCTTGCCGTGTTCGATGCGGTCTACCATGCGGTAGAGCCAGCCGGTGCCCTCACGGCACGGCGTGCACTGGCCGCACGATTCCTCGTAGTAGAAATAGGACAAGCGCAGCAGGCAGCGCACCATGCAGCGCGTCTCGTCCATGACGATCACCGCGCCGGAACCGAGCATGGAACCCGCCTTGGCGATCGAGTCGTAATCCATGTCGGTCCTCATCATGATATCGGCCGGCAGCACGGGCATCGAAGAGCCGCCGGGTATGACGGCTTTCAACTTCTTGCCGCCGCGCATGCCGCCCGCCATGTCGAGCAGCTTCGCGAACGGAGTGCCGAGACGGACTTCGTAATTGCCCGGGCGCGCCACATCGCCCGATACGGAGAAAACCTTGGTGCCGCCGTTGTTCGGCTTGCCGAGATTCAGGAACGCTTCCCCGCCGTTGAGGATGATCCACGGCACCGCGGCAAACGTTTCGGTGTTGTTGATGGTTGTGGGCTTGCCGTAGAGACCGAAGCTCGCCGGAAACGGCGGCTTGAAGCGCGGCTGACCTTTCTTGCCCTCCAGCGATTCCAGCAGCGCCGTCTCTTCACCACAGATGTACGCGCCATAGCCGTGATGCGCGTACAGATCGAAGCTGAAATCCGAGCCGAGAATCTTCTCGCCGAGGTAACCTGCCGCGCGCGCTTCCGCGAGCGCTTCCTCGAAGCGCTCGAACACTTCCCAGATCTCGCCGTGGATGTAGTTGTAGCCGACCCGCGTTCCCATCGCATAAGCGGCGATCGCCATGCCCTCTATGACCTGGTGCGGGTTGTAGCGCAGGATGTCACGATCTTTGAACGTGCCCGGCTCGCCCTCGTCCGAATTGCACACGAGATACTTCACGCCGGTATAGCCCTTCGGCATGAAGCTCCACTTGAGTCCGGCAGGAAAGCCGGCGCCGCCGCGGCCGCGCAGAGCCGATTTCTTCACTTCCGCTACGACCTGATCCGGCGCGATCTTTTCGTTCAGGATCTTGCGCAGCGCCTGATAACCGCCGCGCGCTTCGTAGTCCTTGAGGCGCCAGTTGAGCCCGTTCAGGCCCTTCATGAGTATCGCGTCAGGGCCGAAGATCTCGCCGGCGAATGGAGGTACGGGCAATCCCATTACTTCAGGTCCTTGAGCAGCGCGTCCAGACGCTCGGGCGTCATCGCGCAAAGCATGCGTTTGTTGTTGTGCAGGAGCACCGGTGCGTCGCCGCATGCACCCATGCACTCGGCTTCCTTCAGCGTCACCGCGCCGTCGGGCGTCGTCTCTCCGAAGCCGATGCCGAGTTTCTTCTTGAGGTGCTCGGCGGCGCTCGTGGCGCCCTGCAGCGCGCACGGCAGATTGGTGCAGATGGATAGCTTGTGGCGCCCGACCGGCTTGAGGTCGTACATCGTATAGAACGAGGCCACCTCATACACCGCGATCGGGGGCATGCCGAGATAGCGCGCGACGAAGTCCATGGTCTCGGTGGAGAGCCATCCTTTTTCGCCCTGCGCAATGGCAAGCGCAGCCATCACTGCGGATTGCTTCTGGTCCGGAGGGTATTTCGCGATGGCGGCATCGATCTTCGCCAGCGCTTCTGGAGAAAGAACCATCGGCGCATTCATCGATCGATCTCCCCGAACACGATTTCCAGCGTCCCCAGAATGGCGACCGCATCGGCCAGCATGTGTCCTCGCGACATCTCGTCCATGGCGGCGAGGTGCGCGAAGCCCGGAGCGCGCAGCTTCAGGCGATACGGCTTGTTCGCGCCGTCGGACACGAGATACACGCCGAACTCGCCTTTAGGATGCTCGATCGCAGCGTAGGTCTCGCCTTCCGGCACGTGCATGCCTTCGGTGAAGAGCTTGAAATGGTGGATCAGCTCTTCCATGTTCGCCTTCATCTCGACGCGGGAAGGCGGGGCGATCTTGTGGTTGTCCACCATGACCGGCCCCGGATTGTTGCGCAGCCACTCTATGCATTGCTTGATGATGCGGTTGGACTGGCGCAGCTCTTCGATGCGCACGAGATACCGGTCGTAGCAGTCCCCGTTCACGCCGATCGGCACGTCGAACTCCATGCGGTCGTACACCGCATACGGCTGCTTCTTGCGCAGATCCCACGCGATGCCCGAGCCGCGCAGCATGGGTCCGGTGAAACCCAGTGCAAGCGCGCGTTCCGGTGAAACGACGCCTATGCCCACCGTCCGCTGCTTCCAGATGCGGTTCTCGGTAAGCAGGGTCTCGTACTCGTCCACACGCTTGGGGAAGCGCTCGCAGAAGTCCTCGACGAAATCCAGCAGCGAGCCGCTGCGCGCGCGATTCATCTCGCGGATCGCGCGCTCGTTGTGAATCTTCGTCGCGGTATATTTCGGCATGCTGTCCGGCAGATCGCGATACACGCCGCCGGGACGATAGTACGCCGCGTGCATCCGCGCACCGGACACCGCTTCGTACACGTCCATGAGGTCCTCGCGCTCGCGGAAGCAATAGAGAAAAACCGTCATCGCTCCCAGGTCGAGGGCATGCGCCCCCAGCATGAACAGATGCGAAAGCACCCGCGTGATCTCATCGAACATCACGCGGATGTATTGCGCACGTATCGGCACCTCGATCCCGAGCAGCCTCTCCACGGCGAGCACGTAAGCGTGCTCGTTGCACATCATGGTGGTGTAGTCGAGCCGGTCCATGTATGGCAGCGCCTGCACGAACGTGCGGTGCTCGGCGAGCTTCTCGGTAGCGCGATGCAGGAGCCCGATATGCGGATCGGCCCGCTGGATCACCTCGCCGTCGAGCTCGAGGACGAGGCGCAACACGCCGTGAGCAGCCGGATGCTGCGGGCCAAAGTTGATCGTGTAGTTGCGGATCTCAGCCATGTTGGGGATCGGTCTTCAAGCGGCTCGCGCTGCTTTCAGCCTTTCTTGATTCCTTCGCTGTCTGCGTAGTTTTCTTCGCGCACGATGCGCGGCGTTACTTCGCGCGGTTCTATCGTGACCGGTTGGTAGATCACGCGCCGCTGATCGGGGTCGTAACGCATCTCCACGTTGCCGGAGATCGGGAAGTCCTTGCGGAATGGGTTACCGATGAACCCATAGTCGGTAAGGATCCGGCGCAGGTCCGGATGCCCGGTGAAGACGATGCCGTAGAGATCGAACGCTTCGCGCTCGAACCAGTTCGCCGAAGGCCAGACGCCAACCACCGAATCCACCATGGGCATGCTGTCGTCGGCGGTGTAGACCCGCATCCGCACGCGCCAATTGTGCGTGACGCTGAGGAGGTGATACACCACCGCGAAGCGCGAAGGATGCTCCACGGACTCGGGACCGGCCACGCGCACATCGAGCTCGCGCATGCGCGCCATGCGCTCCTCGCTGGTACCACCGATGCCGTACGCGAGGTAATCGATGCCGCACAGGTCCATCAACTGCTCGAAGCGAAGCTCGGGCGCGTCGCGCAGCTTGGTCGCCACTGACAAGAGATCGTCCGGCCGCACCACGATGGTGATCTCGTTACCCGCCGTAGCGGAAACGATCTTATCGCCCAGGGCGGCAGTGAGCGCCTCGTTGAGTCGTTCGAGTTTGGTCGCCATCAGCGCGCTATCGTGTTGTTGCGTTTGATCTTGTTCTGCAGCTGGATGATGCCGTACAGCAGCGCTTCAGCCGTCGGCGGGCAGCCCGGCACGTAGACGTCCACCGGCACGATGCGGTCGCAGCCCCGCACCACCGAATATGAGTAATGGTAGTAACCGCCGCCGTTCGCGCAGCTGCCCATGGAGATCACCCAGCGCGGCTCGGCCATCTGGTCGTACACCTTGCGCAGCGCCGGCGCCATTTTGTTGCACAGGGTACCGGCGACGATCATGACGTCCGACTGCCGCGGGCTCGGGCGGAACACGATGCCGAAGCGGTCCATGTCGTAGCGCGATGCCGCAGCGTGCATCATCTCGATCGCGCAGCACGCCAGACCGAAAGTCATCGGCCACAGCGAGCCGGTGCGCGTCCAGTTGATCAGCGCATCGGCCGTCGTGGTGATGAAGCCTTTGTCGTTCAGATTTTCAGGAGCACCCATGTGTATATTCCTTACCGCATCGCACCGTGAGGCTGTGCCCGGCGCCTAGGCCCGGCAATCTCACTATTTCGATTGGACGGTGTGCCGCCTCACGATGCTCGTCCGGTCGCATCCCCGAATAAAGCTCGGGGCCCCTGCTCCGCGGCTCGCATCGACGCCTCATTCGGCGACGTCGAGAAAGACGCGGCATTTGCCTCGGCGTCCCACGATGCTCGTCCGGTCGCATCCCCGAATAAAGCTCGGGGCCCCTGCTCCGCGGCTCGCATCGTTACTCCCACTCGAGCGCGCCTTTCATCCACTCGTAGATGAAGCCGACGACGAGGATCGCGAGAAACACGAACATCGCGATCAGTCCAAAAACGCCGATTTCCTGAAGGACTATGGCCCAGGGAAAAAGAAAAGCAATTTCGAGATCGAACAGGATGAACAGGATGGCGATCAGGTAGTAGCGCACATCGAACTTCATCCGGGCATCTTCGAACGCCTCGAATCCGCACTCGTAGGGAGAAAGCTTCTCGCTGTCGGGGCGGTGCACGCCGAGAAGACGGCTCACGCCGCTGCCCAGTATCACCGGGCCGAGGCCGACCGCGAGGCCGACCAGTATGAACATCAGGATGGGGAAATAGTTTTCAAGCATGATGTGCAATGCGCCGCAGACTGCACTTCGGACCACGGACGCAGCTCGATCCCACACACATTTGGACCGCTCTACGGCAACGATTGTTCTGGTTCACTACCGCCCCCGTAAAAGACCACTTTGCATCTGGTGCCGACGGAGAGACTCGAACTCTCACGGCTTTCGCCACCGCCCCCTCAAGACGGCGTGTCTACCAATTCCACCACGTCGGCTGCATCTGTCCCGCAAAGCACTCGATCGCCGCTATGCAGGCATGCTGTTTCTACGCGCTTACTTCGGCACCTCCGGCGCTTTCGTGCCTTCCGGCACGGGCGTTGGCACCGCTCCACCGGGCGCCGCTTTTTCCGGAGCGGACGCCGGCGCACCCTGCCCCGGTATCTGCGCTGGCAGCGAGCTGTCCGGAGCGGCGGGTGCAGCCATCACACCCCGATGCTCCGTCTTGCGCGCCGAGAAATACGTAAGGCCGAGACTGGTCGTAAAGAAGATCACCGCCAGTATCGCCGTCGCGCGACTCAGAAAATTGGCCGACCCGGTCGCACCGAAGATGCTGCCCGAGGCTCCGCCGCCAAACGCCGCACCGACGTCCGCGCCCTTGCCATGCTGCAACAGCACGAGGCCGATGATAGCCAGCGCGGCAAAGATGTGTATGACAAGGATCAAGATTTCCATCGATTTCTTCCTAGGCGGCGCCCTGATCCGCAGCAGCGCAAATCGCCCTGAACTCATCCGCGACGAGCGATGCACCGCCTATGAGGCCGCCATCGATGTCCGGCATCGCAAACAGCTGAGCGGCGTTCGATCCTTTGACGCTTCCGCCGTACAGCACCGTCAATCCCTTCGCCACTTGCGCGCTGCGCTTCGCCACCAGCGAACGCAGGTACGCGTGCACTGCCTGGGCCTGCTCGGGAGTCGCCGTCTTTCCCGTGCCTATCGCCCATACCGGCTCATAGGCGAGCACCGCATGCGCGAGGCTCTCCACGCCCGACTTCGCGATCACGGCATCGAGCTGCGCGCCCACGGTCGCTTCAGTGACGCCGGACTCGCGCTCCGCCAACGTCTCACCCACGCACACTATCGGCGTGAGCCCGCCTTTCAACGCCGCTGCAAATTTCAGCGCGACCACCTCGTTGGTGTCGCCGAACAGGCTGCGACGCTCGGAGTGACCGACAATCGCGTAGCGGCAACCGAAGTCGCTCAACATCGCCGACGACACTTCGCCGGTGTATGCGCCGTTGTCGAACTGGCTGACATCCTGCGCGCCCCATGCAATGGCGGACTTTCCCAGCTGCTGACTGACCTGCCCGAGGTACGGATACGGTGCGCAGACGGCAAATTTCGCGCGGCGGAGCGGATTCAACGCGGGGATCAGAGCGTCGAGCAATGCCTGGTTGGTGGCCAGGCTGCCGTTCATTTTCCAGTTGCCGACTACTAGCTTTACCCGCATTACGATCTGGCCCACTTAAACGGGCGAATTTTACAGGTGTGGTGAGGGTGGGTCAACGAAAAGCCATAGCGGGACATGCATTTAAGATCCCTTCGCCGCCGCGGTGACACGCGCCGACGTGACGCGCTCCATCGATGCGTATCCAGCCATCACGGTTAAAGCCGTTTTCACCGGTCGAACGCGGCGGGCAATGCGCGCATGCGAGACACAATGAGCCCTCACGGCTGACGCTTTGCAAAGAGGAAACGGCAATCAGCAGCGGGGGCGTCCGCCTTATCAGGCGGCCTGGCGGACCGCAGCGGCTATGGATTCAGCCCAGCGTTGCACTTGCTCGCGTCGCTGACCTTCGACCATCACGCGGATCACGGGCTCCGTCCCCGATGCGCGCAACAGGACACGACCGGAGTTCGCAAGGTCGTGCTCCGCCTGCTGGACGGCCGCCTGGACCGCTGCGTTCTCGCGCGGATCGAAGCGTTGCCCGACTTTGACGTTGATGAGTACTTGAGGATACAGCGTCACGGGGGACGCCGCGCTCGCGAGCGTCGATTTGTCTTCCACCAGAGCGCGCAGCACCTGCAGCGCCGAGACGATGCCGTCGCCGGTGGTGTGCTTGTCGAGACAGACGATATGGCCGGAGTTCTCGCCGCCCAGCTCCCAGCCGCGCTCGTTCATCATTTCGAGTACGTAGCGGTCGCCTACGCCGGCGCGCGCGAACGGGATGTCGAGCTTGCCGAGCGCGTGCTCGAGTCCGAGGTTGCTCATCAAAGTGCCGACCACGCCGCCTTCGAATCCGTTGTGCGTGCGGTAATGACTGGCGATGACGTAGAGCAGCTGATCGCCGTCGTAGAGCTTGCCCGTCGCATCCGCCATGATGACGCGGTCACCGTCGCCGTCGAGCGCGACGCCGATGTCCGCCTTGCTTTCGCGGACGGCCGCGCTGAGCGCCTCGGGATGCGTGGCGCCGACACCGTCGTTGATGTTGAACCCGTCCGGGTCGACGCCGAGCGGTACGACGTCCGCCCCGAGCTCGTGAAACACATGCGGCGCGATGTGATAAGCCGCGCCGTGCGCGCAGTCCACCACGATGCGCAGGCCACGCAGGTCCAGGCGCGTGGGGAACGTGCTCTTGCAAAATTCGATGTATCGGCCGGCCGCATCATCGACGCGATGCGCCTTCCCGATGTCCGCGGAGGTGGTGCATTTCAGCGGTTCTTCGAGCTCGCGCTCTATCGCGAGCTCGATTTCGTCGGCCAGCTTGGCGCCATGGCGCGAGAAGAACTTGATGCCGTTATCGTCGTAAGGATTGTGCGAAGCGCTGATGACGATGCCTGCGGAGAGCCGCAGCGCCCGCGTGAGATAAGCGACGGCCGGTGTCGGCATGGGACCCACGAGCAGCACGTCGACGCCGGCTGCCGACAGACCGGCTTCCAGCGCCGACTCGAGCATATAGCCCGACACGCGCGTGTCTTTCCCGATGAGCACCGAAGCGCGTTCGACCGGGTCGTGCTGTGCGGCAAGCTCCTTGCCGGCGGCGTATCCCAGACGCATCACGAAGTCCGGCGTGATGGGCGGCTCGCCCACCTTGCCACGCACACCGTCCGTTCCGAAGTATCTTCTTGCCATTTCGTTCGCGTCCGCATCAAAAGGTCTGCAATTTTAACTGCACACGCAGACGAATGGAGAGCCGATGCCGGTCAAGCGTTCGGAAAACCCGTGATGCGCTGAAGCCACATACAAAGGGTGATGACCGCTCGCTACCCCGCCGCGACGGCGGTCCAGACTCGGAGCGCGTCGCGCGTGGCTGCAACATCGTGCACACGGACGATACGGGCGCCGTTTTGCACGGCGATGAGCGCGGCCGCGACGCTCGCGTGGATACGGTCGTCGACGCTCCGGCCGGTTATGCGCCCGAGCATGCCTTTTCGCGACAATCCGGCGAGCACCGGTGCGCCCAGGGATGCGATACGGTGGAGCGACCGCAGAAGCTCCAGGTTGTGCTCGAGGGTCTTGCCGAATCCGAAGCCCGGATCGACTACGATGCGGTCGTCAGCGATTCCGGCCGCCCTCGCGGCCTCGATCCGGCGTTGCAAATAGTCGGTAACTTCGCCGACCACGTCGGCATAAACCGGATCGTCCTGCATCGTCTGCGGCTCGCCCTGCTTGTGCATGAGACAGACCGTAACATCCGATTGGGCGACGATCTCCAGTGCTTCCGGGCCTTCCAGCGCGCTGATGTCGTTGATCATCGATGCACCAGCGGCAATTACTTCGCGCATGAGCGCCGGCGTTCGGGTATCGACCGATACGGGCGCCGCGACACCGGTCAACGCCTCGAGCACGGGCAGTACGCGCCGCCGTTCCTCCTCGAGCGGCACCGGGTGCGCACCCGGGCGCGTCGACTCTCCGCCGATGTCGAGAATATCGGCGCCCTCGTGGAGCAGGCGATGCGCATGGCTCACCGCTGCATCGGCCTCGACGTGGCGACCGCCATCGGAAAAGGAGTCGGGCGTCACGTTGACCACGCCCATGATGAGCGGACGCGAAAGGTCGAGGTGGAAGCGGCCGGCGCGCAGCAATGCTCCGCGGTGAGGAGTGAGAAGTGAGGAGTGAGGAGTGGCGGCTTCACCGGGACCGTTGGCCATGATCTACGGGCTGCACAAAGCAAGAGGGGTAAGGATTTTACTCCTTACCCCTCACTCCTAACCCCTTACCCGCGGGCGGCGCTCCTTACCCCTGACGCCTAACTCCTTGCCGCGCGTCGCGCGTTACGTTTCCTGCGCGGGCGTGGTGGTCGCCGTCGCACTTGGCGTGCTGTCGCGCGGCGGGTGCTGCGCAGGCGGCTGAGCGGGCTTGGGCGGGCGCGGCGGACGGCCTTCCATGATGTCGTTGATCTGCTCGGAATCTATCGTCTCCCACTCGAGCAGAGCTTTCGCCATCGCTTCGACCTTGTCGCGGTTCTCTTCGATCAACCGGCGCGCAAGCGCGTACTGCTGATCGATGATGCGCCGGATCTCCGAATCGACCTTCTGCATGGTCGACTCCGACACGTTCTTGTGCGTCGTGATGGAGCGACCCAAGAACACTTCGCCTTCGTTCTCGCCGTACACCATCGGGCCCAGCGACTCGCTCATGCCCCAACGGATGACCATGTTGCGCGCCATTTCCGTCGCACGCTCGAAATCGTTCGACGCGCCGGTGGTCATCTGCTTCATGAACACTTCTTCGGCGATGCGGCCACCGAACAGCACGGAAATGTTCTGCAGGATCTGCTCGCGATCCATGCTGTAACGGTCTTCGGTGGGCAGCTGCATCGTCACGCCCAGCGCACGGCCGCGCGGAATGATCGTCACTTTATGGACCGGGTCCGTGCGG
Organism: Rhodospirillaceae bacterium; assembly: GCA_050260255.1. Lineage (GTDB taxonomy): Bacteria > Pseudomonadota > Gammaproteobacteria > Burkholderiales > SG8-41 > JAQGMV01. The sequence goes on from JBLNBW010000275.1 coordinate 12,972, forward strand.
GACAACAGACGCGCGACCACGGCATGTCCGGCCTCGTGGTACGCCGTGTTCCTGCGCTCGTGCTCCGGCATCACGATAGAGCGGCGTTCCGCACCCATGATGATCTTGTCCTTCGCACGCTCGAAGTCGTCCATGTCCACCAGACGCTTGTTGCCGCGGGCAGCGAAGAGCGACGCTTCGTTCACGAGGTTCGCGAGATCGGCGCCTGAAAACCCCGGCGTGCCCCGCGCAAGAATGTCCGGCTTGACGTCCGGCGCGATGGGCACCTTGCGCATATGCACTTGCAGGATCTGCTCGCGGCCGCGGATATCGGGCAGCGGCACGACGACCTGGCGGTCGAAGCGGCCCGGACGCAGCAGCGCGGGATCGAGCACATCAGGACGGTTCGTCGCAGCAATCACGATAACGCCCGAGTTCGCCTCGAAGCCGTCCATCTCGACGAGCAACTGGTTCAAGGTCTGTTCACGCTCGTCGTTGCCGCCGCCCAGGCCCGCGCCGCGCTGGCGACCCACCGCATCGATCTCGTCGATGAACACGATGCACGGCGAATGCTTCTTCGCCTGCTCGAACATGTCGCGCACGCGCGCAGCGCCGACGCCGACGAACATTTCGACGAAGTCCGAGCCGGAAATGCTGAAGAACGGCACTTTCGCTTCGCCGGCGATGGCACGCGCCAGCAGCGTCTTGCCGGTGCCGGGATTGCCGACCATCAGCACCCCGCGCGGAATGCGGCCGCCGAGCTTCTGAAACTTGGACGGATCGCGCAGGAACTCGACGAGCTCCGCGACTTCCTCTTTCGCCTCTTCGCAGCCGGCCACATCCGCGAACGTCACGGTATTGTTCGACTCATCGAGCATGCGCGCCCGGCTCTTGCCGAACGAGAACGCCCCGCCGCGGCCCCCGCCCTGCATCTGGCGCATGAAGAATATCCAGACGCCGATCAGCAACAGCATGGGGAACCACGAGACGAAGATATTCATGAGGAGCGAAGGTTCCTCCTCGGGCTTCGCTTCGATGATGACGCCGTTCTTCAGCAGGTCGGAAACCAGCCACGGATCGGAGGGCGAATACGTCGTGAACCGCTCGCCGGTCGTCTTCACGCCTTTCAGCACGCGCCCTTCTATCGTCACTTTGGCGATGTGCCCCTGCTTCACCTCTTCGATGAACTGCGAGTACTCCATCGCCTTTTGCGTACTCTGGCGGGCGCTGAACTGATTGAACACGGTCATCAGGACGAGCGCTATCACCAGCCAGATCGCCACGTTTTTAATCAGATTGTTCAAGCAGTCTCCTTGTGCCGCGAGCGGCTAACCACAGCTATCTTGCTCAATTCTAGACTCATTTTATAAGCACCGCAGCAGCGCCGCCCGGTCGCGCTTCACGCCGCGCAACCGGCCCGTCGCCTGCGACGACTCACTCGCTACGCAGTGATTTCCCAAGGAGATAGACCTCGTTGGAACGGCTGCGCGACGCTTCGGGCTTGCGTGTAACAACTTCCATGAAATGCGCCCGCATCGTCTTGACGAATGCCTCGTACCCCTCGCCTTGGAACGCTTTGACCAGGAAATTACCCCGCGGTTTCAAACGCTTCAGCGCAAAGTCCAGTGCCAGCTCCGCCAGCGCAGCCGCCCGCGCCTGATCGACGAGCGGAATGCCTGAGATATTGGGGGCCATGTCCGAGATCACAAGGTCGGCCCGTTGCCCGTCCAGCGCGGCTTCGACCGCGGCGAGCGTCGCGTCGTCCTGGAAATCGCCCTGTATTACCGTCACACCGTGCATGGGCGTCACCGGAAGCAAATCCACCGCCACCACCCGCCCGCTCGGGCCGACCCCCTTGGCGGCAACCTGCGACCAGCCGCCGGGCGCTGCGCCCAGATCGACGACCAGCATGCCGCTTTTCAAGAGCTTGTCCCGCTCGGCAAGCTGCTGAAGCTTGTAAGCGGCACGCGAACGAAAACCCTCGGCCTGAGCGCGTTTCACGTACGGATCGTTCACGTGCTCGTGCATCCATGCTTTGCTGGTCTTGGAGCGGGCCATGACTTAGACTCCGGTCCCTATGGAACTGACACCCGCCCAGCGCCGCGCCCTGCGCGCCAAAGCGCACCACCTCTCGCCAGTCGTGATCATCGGCGATGCAGGGCTTACGCCCGCCGTCTTGAACGAAATCGACGTGCACCTCAGAAGCCACGAGCTGATCAAGGTCAAGGTCCAGGAAGCCGAAAGAGAACAGCGCGCCGGCATAGCGGACGACATCGCTTCGGCGCTCGACGCGGCCGTCGTGCAAAAAATAGGAAAAACGCTGGTCATGTACCGCCCGCGTCCGGAAGACGCTTCAGCCGCAGCATCCAAGGCCCGGCCCCGCCGCAAACCGCCCCGTCGCACCAAGCGCAGCTATCAGATGTCTTGAGGAGTAAGGGTAAGGCATCGCCTTACTCCGGACGCCTCACTCGTCGCACGCCTATATGTACTTGACGTCGAGTATTTCGTATTCCCGCACGCCGCCCGGCGCCTGCACTTCGGCCACGTCGCCGGCCGATTTGCCGATGAGGGCTCGGGCGATCGGCGAGCTCACCGAAATCTTGCCCTGCTTGATGTCCGCTTCATCCTCACCGACGATCTGATAGGTCACGACTTCGCCGTTCGTCATGTCCTCGAGATCCACCGTGGCGCCGAACACGCAGCGGCCGTCGGCGTCCAGCAGCGCCGGATTGATGATCTGTGCGTTGGAAAGCTTGCCTTCGAGCTCGGCGATGCGCCCCTCGATGAAGCTTTGACGCTCCTTGGCCGCGGCGTACTCGGCGTTCTCCGACAAGTCGCCATGCGCACGCGCTTCCGCGATCGCATTGATGATGGCCGGGCGGTGAACCGCCTTGAGCTCCTGCAGCTCGACGCGTAGCTTCTCCGCGCCGTTCACGGTCAATGGCACCTTGTTAGCTGACATGGGCAGCACAACCTCGAACGCTGAGTGGTTATAAAAACTAGTTTACCGTGGCACGCAGCCGGGCGTGGAGCTGCTGGATGGCGTACACGCGCAGCTCCCGGGACTCTTCCATGCCGGCGCACGCAGCCCGCGCGCCCGCGACGGTGGTGAACAGCGACACCCGATGCTGCAAGGCTGCCCGCCGTATGGAATATGAATCGCGCACGGCGCTGCGCTTGTCTTCCACCGTATTCACGATGAGCGTGACCTCACCGTTCTTGATCATGTCGACGATGTTGGGCCGGCCCTCGCCGACCTTGTTCACCGGCACGACTTGTATGCCGGCCTGGGCGAGCACCGCTGCAGTGCCCCGCGTGGCGACCACCGTGAAGCCCAGCTTTTCGATGGAGCGTGCGATGTCCACTACGCGCGGCTTGTCTTCGTCGCGCACGCTGATGAACACCTTGCCGCTCGAAGGCAGGCGATCGCCCGCCGCCATTTGCGACTTGACGAACGCTGCGGCGAAGCTTTCCGCAACGCCCATCACTTCGCCGGTCGATTTCATTTCCGGGCCCAGTATGGTGTCGGCGCCCGGAAACTTGATGAACGGGAATACGGCTTCTTTGACCGAATAGTACGGCGGAACGATCTCGCGCGTAATGCCTTGCGATGCAAGCGTCCTGCCGACCATGCAGCGCGCGGCGATCTTGGCGAGCGGCAGGCTCGTCGCTTTGGATACGAACGGCACAGTACGCGAAGCACGCGGATTGACCTCCAGCACGTACACCACGTCTTCGCTGCCCTGCTTCTGGATAGCGAACTGCACGTTCATGAGACCGACGACTTTCAGGGCCTTCGCCATCGCGACAGTCTGGCGGCGCAGCTCGTCCTGCAGGGCGGGCGCCAGCGAAAACGGCGGCAGCGAGCACGCGGAGTCGCCCGAATGCACGCCGGCCTGCTCGATGTGCTCCATCACGCCACCGATGATCACTTCTCTGCCGTCAGAGACCGCATCCACATCGCACTCGATCGCATCGTTCAGGAAGCGATCGAGCAGCACCGGCGAATCGTTGGACACCTTGATGGCTTCGCGCATGTAGCGCTCGAGGTCCGCCTGCTGGTGGACGATCTCCATCGCGCGCCCGCCCAGCACGTACGAAGGGCGCACGACGAGCGGGTAGCCGATCTCCTCCGCCGCAGCGAGCGCCTTCGCGGCACTGCGCGCCGTGCGGTTCGGCGGCTGCTTGAGCTTCAGCTTGTTCAGCAGCT
>JBLNBW010000276.1:0-4872 GCA_050260255.1 Rhodospirillaceae bacterium
AGCCGGTTCATGCGCGCAAATGCCTCACCCACCGTCTCGCCCAGCGTGAGCGTGCCGTGATTGCGCAGGATGAGCATCGCGCCGTCGCCGAGATCGCGAAGCAGCCGTTCGCGCTCGGCGAGGTCGAATGCGACGCCCTCGTAATCGTGATAACGCAGCAGGCTCATTGCGGTGAGCGCCTGCTGCGAAATCGGCAGCAGTCCATGCTTCTGCATCGATACCGCAGTGCCGTAGTGCGTATGAAGATGCATCACGCAGTGCGCATCGGCCCGTCCCATGTGCACGGCGCTGTGTATCGTGAAGCCGGCCCTGTTCACGCCGTACGGGGACTCGGAGAGTTTGTTGCCCTCGACATCGATTTTGACGAGCGACGAGGCCGTCATCTCCTCGAACATGAGGCCGTACGGGTTGATGAGGAACTGATCGTGATGCCCCGGCACGCGGCAGGACAGATGCGTGCTGATCATGTCGGTCCATCCCATCAGCGCGCACAGCCGATACGCGGCGGCCAGCTCGACGCGCGCCTGCCACTCGTCGGCCGAATAGCGGCTTTTCTGCGATCGGCCCGTGCGCACACGCAGCGGCGTCACCTTGCTCTTCGTCGATGCCTTCATGCTCTCCTCCTCTCGCGGTTGCTGTCGATGTCGCGAATCGCCCTTCGGGAGTTCCGTCAGTACATGAACTGCCCGCCGTTAACGTGTATCACCTGACCGGTGATGAACGAGCCGCTGTCTCCCGCCAGGTAGACGCAGGCCATCGCGATGTCGTCCACGCGGCCTATTTTCTTCATCGGAATCTGCGAGAGCCGCATCTCGCGCCAGTTCTTCGGATACTGGCTCCAGTCGCGCGTCGTCTCTATGGAGCCCGGCGACACGGTGTTCGCGGTGATGCCGTCCGCTGCGAACTCGACGGCAACCGCTTTCGAGAACGCATGCACGCCCGCCTTGCATACCATGTTGTGCGCACGCCCCGAGATGTGGCCCTGGAAGCCATCCTCGCCGGAGATGTGGATGATGCGTCCCCACTTCGCCTTCTGCATGCCGGGCAGCACGGCGCGCGCGAGGTAGAACGACGCGCTCAGGTTGGATTTGAGCGTCGCGTCCCAGTCCTCGAGGCTGATGTCGAAGAACGGCTGGTGCTTTCTTATCGAGACGTTGGAGACCGAGATGTCGACGCGACCGTAGCGGTCTTGCGCCTTCTTCACCATGTCGGCAACGGCGTGCGGATCGGACACGTCCGCGAGACACGCGAGCGCCTTGCCGCCAAGCGCTTCGATCTCCTTCACGACGTTGTCTATCGCGGCCTGGTTCCGATGGCCGTTGACGACGAGGTTCGCCCCGGCACGCGCGAAGTGCAGCGCGATGGCGCGGCCGATATTCTGTCCCGAGCCGGTGACGATAGCCGTCTTGCCGGCGAGCGGTCTGCTGAGGTCGATGCTGGTGTCGGGTGTTGCCACTGCCATCCTCCTTGGAGTTGCCGTTCTACAAGCCGTCTAAAGAATCCCTGTAACCGCAGATAGATGCCGATAAACGCCGATCTCTGGACGCACTCGCCGCTCTATCGGTCAGCGTAGGTGCACCCACAGTTCGTTGTTGAGTGCCTTCCAGTCGGACATGTCGATGCGCGGACGGCTCACTCCGCGCTCAGCAGTTCGATCAGCTCACGAGCGTCTTTCACGCGCTCGAGAGCCAGCACTTCTTCCTTTATCTTCGCAGCCTTTGCGTTCGTGACGACCGACGTCGCATTCATCGCGAACTTCTCGAGGATGTGCCGCTCGCCGATGGGCTCGTCGGGCTTGAGATTTTCGCGCTGGCGCAGGCGCTGCCCGTCCTTGAGCCTGACGATCACCTCGCCGGAGCGGAACTTCGGGAATCCCGGATTGGGATCGAGCTCGTAGGTGAATTTGGCGGCGAGCGCGCGCAGCGCCGGGTCGGTGTACGAATCCGCCTCCAGTTCCTTGAGCCCGAAGCGGCCGCGCGTCAACGCGCACGCAAGACCGTACGGCAGGCTGAACTGCGCGGCATAGCTCGAATCCGGGGCCTTCTTCGCTGCGAACGGCTCGCACACCAGCGGCACCGCAGGCTCCGCGACGAGCGCATGCACCGACTCGATTTCGGACGCGCGGACGCGGTGCTGCTGCGCGAGCTTGATCGCCGCGTTCAGGAACGCATGCGACTGGTGACATGCGGGAAAGAGCTTGAACGACGCGCGGGTGAACTCCCAGCGCTGGCCGAGATCGTCCTCGATCGCGTCCAGCTTCGCGTCCCCGTAATGCTGGCCCAGGAAATGCGGAAAGAGCCCGAATCGCCCTTCGTATGCCGCTGTGGGACCGATGAAGCCTTCGCGCGCAAGAAAGCACGCGGTAACGCCTGCGGCGCCGGCAAGCCCGGGATGCAGGCGCTTGGTCCACGACCCGTCCTGCATGGGCTGCATGTTGCCCGACGCCATGCTGAGCGCGATGCCCTGTGCGAGGGTCAGCTGCTGCGTTGTGAGGCGGAGTAACCGCCCCGCGGCCAATGTGCACGCGAACGTCCCGACGACGCTCGTCGCGTGGAATCCGTTACGAAGAAAACCTCCGTTGCCCGCCGCGCCGAGCCGCGCACCGAATTCCAGCCCGAGGGCGCATGCGGTAACGACCTCTTCCCCGTTTGCACCGGTATGCTCTGCCACGCTCAGTACGGTGGGAACGACGCTCGCCGACAGATGCACCGAGCCCGGGAGATAAGTGTCGTCGTAGTCGAGGCCGTGCACGAGCGTGCCGTTCAGCATCACCGCATCACGCAGGCCCAGGCGTCCTTTCATGCCGATGACCCGCGACTCCCCGCTGCCCAGCGCCCGAAACCCGTTGTAGGTGATGCGTGCGAAGTCGAACCGTGTCGACGCGAGCGCGATACCGAGCGCATCGAGGACCAGCATTTTCGCGTGATGCCGCACGTCGTCCGGCAGCTTTTTGCCGTCGAAGTCCGCGACATAGCCGGCGAGCCTTTCAGAAATCGTCTGTGCCATGATGCTTTCTTCTCCTGTCGAGGATGCCGGCGCCGCGCAGCGGGCCCGCGACCCTCATTCGCCTTTGATTCCCGCTTCCTTGATCACGACGCCCCACTTGTTGATTTCGTTCTTGATGTAGTCGCGAAATTCGTCCGGCGGCATGCCGCCGACCTCGAAGCCCGCGGTCTGTATCTGCTGCGCGACCTCGGGCGTCTTGATTATGGCGAGCACGTCGCGGTAGATCTTATCGATGATCGCTTTCGGCGTGCCGGCAGGCGCCATGATCCCGTACCAGCCGTCGACGTCGTAGCCCGGGAGGCCCGACTCCGCTACCGAAGGAACGTCGGGCAGCACCGATACGCGTTTTGCGCTGCTCACCGCAATGGCGCGTATGCGTCCGCTGCGGATGTGCGGGACCGACGCGCCCGTCGCCGTGAACAGAAGCTGAGCCTCACCCGCCAGCACCGCGGCCGTCGCCGCACCGGCGCCTTTGTACGGCACGTGGATGAACTTGATTTTCGCCATGGTCTCGAGCAGCGCCATGGAAAGCTGTCCGCCGCTGCCGAGGCCCGAGGATGCGAATGCGAGCTGCCCCGGTTTCTGCTTCGCCAGCGCAATGAGCTCCGCGACCGATTTCACCGCGAGCGAAGGATGCACCACCAGCACGTTCGGCGCCGAGCCGACGATCGTGATCGGGATGAAGTCATCGGGCGTCTTGTACGGCAGGCTCTTGTGCAGAAAAGGATTCGATGCGAATCCGGTCGTCACGATGAGCAGCGTATGGCCGTCGGGCGGCGCTTTGGCGACGATCTCCGTGCCTATGATGCCGCCCGCCCCGGCGCGATTGTCGACGACCACCTGTTGTCCCCATTTCGCCGTCATGCGGGGGGCCGTGATGCGCGCGAGTACGTCGAGGCCGCCGCCCGGCGTCGACGGCACGACGTAACGCACCGGACGCGATGGATAACGGTCCGCTTCCGCGGCGGACGCGGTGGACACGCCGCTGGCAAGCATGCTGAGCGCAATACCGACAATGGCTTTCACGATTCCTCCTGAGGTCCCATGCGCTGGTCAAATCGGCAGATCGCCGGCGGTCGTTTCCGCGGCGCGCGCCTCGAGCTCCGAGCGCCAGCTCTTTTCCGTGTCGAGCAACGGTCCGTACAGCTTCTCCTCCAGCGCATAGAAGCGATGCAGTCCGAGCAGCTCGCTGCGGTCGATGAGCGTGCACAACCGGTCCGGGAAGAGCGATTCCGCGCTTCCTTCCCTGCGCAGCACGTCGAGTGCGTTCTGCATGTTTTTGATGGCGGTGCGCTGCAGGAGTCCGCTGTAGGAGATGATCTTGAACCCTATCTTATGCAGCAGCTCGTAATGCACGACCGGCGTCTTGCCGCTGCCCTCGCTCATGTTGGCCTGCAACGGCGCCTTGATCTCCGCGGCCGCACGGCGCATCTCGTCCTCACTCAGCAGCGCCTCCACGTAGATCACGTCGGCGCCCGCCTCGACGTACGCCTGTGCGCGCTTGATCGCGCCGTCGAGCCCTTCGAGCGCGCGGCCGTCGGTGCGCGCAACGATGACGAAGTCATCCGAGCGCCGTGCCTCGCATGCAGCTCTCACCTTGACCGCCATTTCCTCGGGGCTGATGAGCTTCTTGCCCTCGAAATGGCCGCAGCGCTTGGGAAACGTCTGGTCTTCGAAAAAGATGCCCGCAGCGCCCGCCGCCTCGAATTCGCGCACCGTGCGCATCATGCTGAGCGCATTGCCGTAACCGGTATCCACGTCGACGACCAGCGGAATGCTCACTGAGCGCGCCATGTTGCGTACCTGGCCCAGGATCTCGGGCATGGTCTGCAGACCGACGTCCGGGTAGCCCAGCACGCTCGCCGT
>JBLNBW010000277.1:0-43862 GCA_050260255.1 Rhodospirillaceae bacterium
ATACTCGCCGGCGCCCGTCGTATCGCCTCGCATACACGCCAAAGTGATGCGCGAAGTGATACAGCCGGCGATCAACGGCATGCAGACCGAAGGGACCCCGTACCTGGGATTCCTTTACGCAGGCCTCATGATCAGCCCCGAGGGCAACATCAAAGTGCTCGAATTCAACTGCCGCATGGGTGATCCGGAGACGCAGCCCATCATGCTGCGCCTCAAGTCGGACCTCGTAACGCTGATAGAGCACGCCATCGACGGCACGCTGGACCAGGTCGAAGCCGAATGGGATACCCGCGTCGCGCTCGGTGTCGTGCTCGCCGCGCACGGCTATCCCGACTCCCCCCGCAAAGGCGACGTGATCACCGGTCTTCCGGAGCCCGGCGACGATTACCGCGTGTTCCATGCGGGGACAGCGTTGCGCGATGAACATGTCGAAGTGAGCGGCGGACGCGTGCTGTGCGTGACGGCGCTGGGCCACAACGTGCGCACGGCACAAAAGCGTGCGTACGAAATCGCCAATCGCATCCGGTTCGACGGCATGCAGTACCGCCGCGACATCGGCCATCGCGCGATCGAGCACCGTAACGCGCCGGCCGGGAAGAAAGATCCGGCGTAATCCCATGCCGGCCAACGCCAGGTATGACCGGAGCGTCGACGACCTGGGCGGCATCGTCGCGCTGGAGCATGTCAACACCACCGTCCCGGATCAGCGGCTTGCAACCTGGTTTTACATCGCGGGCCTGGGCTTCACGCGCGATCCGTACATGATGGTGGACGACGACAACATGTGGGTGAACGTCGGCCGCCAGCAGTTTCATCTTCCCACTCGCGGTGCGCAGGTCCTGCGCGGTCACGTCGGCCTGGTGGTTCCGGATCTCGATGCGCTCGAACGTCGGCTGCAGCGCGTCGCTCCCAGGCTCGAGGGGACGCGATTCAGCTACACGCGCGACGACAAATCGATCACTGCGATCAGCCCGTGGGGCAATGTGTTGCGTTGTTATGCACCGCAACCGTGTTTCGGCACGATGACGCTGGGCATGCCGTATGTCGCCTTCGACGTGCCGCGCGGCGCCGCCGCGGGGATACAGCGCTTTTATGCCGCGGTTTTCAATGCCCGCGGCACGCTGAGCGCCGATGGCTCGACCGCACGCATTCCGGTCGGTCCCGACCAGGAGCTGCTGTTTCGCGAGACCGATGCGCCGGCTGCGGCGTACGATCAGCATCACGTGGCCGTGTACGTCTCGAATTTTTCCGGCCCGCATGCATTCCTGCTCGAGCGCGGGCTGATTACCGAAGAAAGCGACGCGCATCAGTATCGGTTCCAGACCCTGGTCGACCCCGATACCGGCACGCCGTTGTTCGACATCGAGCACGAAGTGCGCAGTCTCCGCCACCCGATGTGGGGCCGCACGTTCGTTAACCGCAACGCCGATCAGACGCAGCGCCACTACATCCCGGGGCGCGACGCGTACGCGGGCTAGCAGGGCGGCCATGGACGCAACCCAGGTCAAACAATTTCTGCTCGGTCTCCAGGACGCCATCGTCACGCGCATCGAGGCGCTCGACGGCAAGCGTTTCATACGCGACGAGTGGCAGCGGCCGGCAGGCGAAGGCAACGCGCTTCGCGGCGGCGGCGTCACGCGCCTGCTCGAGGAAGGCAATGTGTTCGAGCGCGCCGGGGTCGGATTTTCCGACGTGCGAGGCGCCAGTCTCCCGCCGAGCGCGACAGCCGCGCGTTCCGAGCTTTCCGGCCGCTCGTTCCAGGCCATGGGCGTATCGCTCGTGTTCCACCCTCGCAGCCCGCACATCCCCACCGTGCATCTCAACGTGCGGTTCTTTCTGGCGGAAAAAGAAGGGGCGGCGCCGGTGTGGTGGTTCGGCGGTGGGATGGATCTCACGCCGTACTATCCGTACGGCGAGGACGTCGTGCATTTCCATCGGACCTGCCGCGACGCCCTCGCGCGTTTCGATTCGTCGCTCTATCCGCGCTACAAAAAGTGGTGCGATGAGTATTTTTTTCTAAAGCATCGCAACGAGCCGCGCGGCGTGGGGGGACTCTTCTTCGACGATCTCAACCAGCCGGACTTCGATACCTGCTACGCGATCATGCGCAGCGTCGGCGAGCATTTTCTTCCGGCATACACGCCTATCGTCGAACGGCGGCGCGATATGCCCTATACCGAAGCGCAGCGCGACTTCCAGCAATATCGTCGCGGCCGCTACGTCGAGTTCAATCTCGTCTACGACCGCGGCACGCTGTTCGGCCTGCAGTCGGGCGGGCGTACGGAATCCATCCTCATGTCGATGCCGCCGCGCGTGCAGTGGCGCTACGACTGGAAGCCGCAGCCGGGCACGCCGGAAGCGAAGCTCTACACCGACTTTCTGGTCGCGAAGGACTGGCTCGCTGAAAGACCTGATTAGTGATTGGTGAATGGTGAATATTAACTACTCACCACCACCACTCACCGCTCACACTCACCACTCACTACTCACTACTCACTACTCACCGAGATACGCATGCCGCACCTGGTCGTTGGAGAGCAGGGCGCGCGCTTGGTCGGCGAGCACGATGCGTCCGCTCTCCATGACGTAGCCGCGATTCGAGATTTCCAGCGCGACCTTTGCGTTCTGCTCGACCAGCAGCAGCGTCATGCCCTCGGCTGCGACCTGTTTGATGGTCTCAAAAATCCGCTGCACCATGATCGGCGCTAGCCCCATGCTGGGCTCGTCCAGCAGCAGCAGCCGCGGCCGGCTCATGAGCGCGCGCGCAATGGCGAGCATCTGCTGCTCGCCGCCCGACAACGTGCCCGCGAGCTGACGCCGCCGCTCGGCGAGACGGGGGAACAAGCTGTACGCTCTATCGATATCGGCCCGCACATCGGCGCGGTCGTGGCGCGCGTACGCGCCCATGGCGAGATTTTCTTCGATGGTGAGGCGCGGGAACACGCCGCGGCCCTCCGGCACGAGCGCGAGCCCGCGTCGCACCAGCAGATGCGCCGGCATGCCGGTGATGTCCGCGTTTTCGTAACGGATCACGCCGCCCACGGGATGCAGGAGGCCGGCCAGTGCCTTGAGCGTGGTCGTCTTCCCGGCGCCGTTGGCGCCGATCAGGGTGACGAGCTCGCCGCGCTTTACCACGAAATCTATGCCTTTCACGGCATTGATGCCGCCGTACGCGACCCGAAGTCCGGCAACTTCAAGCAAGAGAGCCCCCGAGGTACGCCTCGATCACTGCCGGATCGCGCTGCACGTCGGCCGGTGCGCCTTCCGCGATCTTTCTGCCGTAATCGAGTACGGCGACACGATCGCAAAGACCCATGACGAGCTTGACGTCGTGCTCGATGAGAAAGAGCGTGACGCCGGCGGCGCGTATCCGCTCGAGCAGCACCTTGAGCGTCGCCGTTTCCGTCGGATTCATGCCGGCGGCCGGCTCGTCGAGCGCGAGCAGCTTGGGATCGGTGGCCAGCGCGCGCGCAATCTCGAGCCGCCGCTGGTCGCCGTACGGCAGCTCGCGCGCGAGCTCATTGGCGCGGCGGGCGATGCCGCAGTACTCGAGCATGTGGCGTGCGCGGCGTATCGTGTCCGCCTCCTCGTCCCGTGCGCGGCGCGTGCGCAGCACCGCGCCGAGGACTGTCGTGCGTGTGCGGGCATGACGGCCGACCATCACGTTTTCGAGCGCCGTCATGTTGCCGAAAAGGCGTATGTTCTGGAAGGTGCGCGCGATGCCGAGCTCGGCGATGCGATGCGGCTTCGCGCCGGCAATCGAATGGCCCAGGAAGGAAATGGTCCCGCCGTCGGGACGGTAGACACCGGTCACGAGGTTGAACAAGGTCGTCTTGCCGGCGCCGTTGGGTCCGATGAGGCCGAAAATCTCGCCTCGGCACACGCGTATGTCGACGCCGTCGAGCGCAGCGAGGCCGCCGAAGCGCTTGGTGACACCCACCGCGTCGAGCAGTGTCTCAGCCACGCGGGGTCTCCAGGGCCGCGGCATCTTCCGGCTCCGCCAGCTCGCGACGGCGCGTGGCCGACGGCAGGATGCCGGCGGGGCGGAACAGCATCATCAGCACCAGCGCGAGCCCGAACAGCAGCATGCGCAGGTCCGAGGGATCGACATATACCCTGCCCAGCACCTGCTGCTGCAGCGGCGCGGCATAGCGCAGCGCTTCCGGCAGTGCGGTGAGCAGCATCGCGCCCAGGACCACGCCCGCGATGTTCCCCATGCCGCCCAGCACCACCATGCACAGCACCATGATCGAATCGAGCAGGGTGAAGCTCTCCGGGCTGATGAATCCCTGGAACGACGCGAAGAGCCCGCCCGCGACACCGCCAAAGGTCGCGCCCATCGCGAAGGCAAGCAGCTTTACGTTGCGCGTGTTGATGCCCATCGCGGCAGCGGCGAGCTCGTCCTCGCGTATCGCGATCCAGGCGCGGCCTATGCGCGAATCCTCCAGCCGGTGCGACAGCAGCACGGCGAGCAGCGCGCACAGCAGGAACACGAAGTAATAACTGTGTACCGACGCGATCGCGAATCCGCCGATGCTGTACGTCTTGCTGAGCGAGACACCGCCGATCTGCAGCGGATCGATCAGCGTGATGCCCTGCGGTCCGTTGGTGATGTTGTACGGACGGTTCAGATTGTTGAGGAACACGCGGATTATTTCGCCGAAGCCCAGCGTGACGATGGCGAGATAGTCCCCGCGCAGCCGCAGCGTAGGCGCGCCGAGCAGCACGCCGAACACCGCGGCAATCAGCGCACCGGCGGGCAGGACGAGAAGAAAAGGCAAGTGAAGACCGAACTGCGGCGAGCTCAAGAGCGCGTACACGTAGGCGCCGACGGCAAAGAACGCGATGTAACCCAGATCGAGCAGACCCGCATAGCCGACGACGGTGTTGAGCCCTAGCCCGAGCAGCACGAATAGCAGCGCGACGTCCAGTATGCGTACCCATGTGCGGCCCAGCAGCGCGTCGACTACGAAGGGCAGCGCAACGAGCACGATCGCCACCACGATCCACAGCGCTGTGCGGCCGGCCCGGTGCTTCATGCGCGGTCTGCCGCGCGCTGCCCCATCAGCCCGGCAGGGCGCAGGACCAGCACCGCGATCAATACGAGGAAAGCAAAGATGTCCCGATAGTTGCTGCCGAGAACGCCGCCGGTGAGATCGCCGATGTAGCCGGAGGCGAGACTCTCGATCACGCCGAGCAACAGGCCGCCGAGCATGGCGCCGGCGATGTTCCCTATGCCGCCCAACACCGCGGCGGTAAATGCCTTGAGTCCCAGCATGAAACCCATGAAGTAATGGCCGAGCCCGTAATACAGCACCACCATCACGCCGGCCAGCGCGCCGATCGCCGAACCGAGGAAGAACGTGTACGCGATCACGCTGTTGATATTGATGCCCATGAGTCCGGCGACTTCCGGATTCTGCTCCGTCGCGCGCATCGCCTGTCCAATGCGCGTGCCTTTGATGAACCACAGCAACCCGGCCATCACCGCGCACGCCAGCACGAAGATGTAGGCCTGAAGATCCGTGAGATCTGCGCCCGCGATCGCGATGTGGCTCGGCGTGACGAGCGTCGGCATGGAGATGTACTGCTTGCCCCAGATGAGCGCCGCCGAGTACTGCAGCAGTATCGATACGCCGATCGCGGTGATGAGCGGGGCGAGTCGCGGTGCGCGGCGCAGCGGGCGGTAGGCGACCCGTTCTATCGTCACACCCAGGGCCACGCAGACGACCGTGGCGGCGACGAGGGCGAGCAGCAGCACAGCCGGAGCCGGCATGCCGGTGGCGGCGAGCGCTTGCGCGACGGCGAGCGTCACCAGCGCACCGATCATCACGATATCGCCGTGGGCGAAGTTGATGAGCCCCAGGATGCCGTACACCATGGTGTAGCCCAGGGCGACCAGCGCGTAGATGGAACCGAGCACCAGTCCGTTGATCAGCTGCTGAACGAAGATGTCCATGGCGCCTTATAACGAAACGGCACCGTTTGCGGTGCCGTTCGTCAGCGGTGCAAGTCGCGCGCTCTCTGCGCGCACGACTATTTCTTGTCTGCGCCGCTCGGCGCTGGCGCGGTCTGTGCCGGCGCGCCCGATGTCACGGTCTCGATCGGCACCCATTTCAGCGTCGCGTCGTTCTTGACCTGGTAGATGGTGATCGGCCCGTTCTGCAAGTCGCCCTTGTCGTCGAAAGCGATCGGCCCGATCACGCCCTGGTAACGGGTCTTGGCCACCTCGGGCAGCACTTTCGCCGGGTCGGTAGAGCCGGCGCGCTTCATCGCGTCGACGAATACCATCACCGCGTCGTAGCCCATGGGGGCGAAAAGCTGCACCTCGGCATTGAACTTCTGCTTGAACTTCTCCATGAACTGCTTGCCGCCGGGCATCTGTTCTTTCGGCAGACCGGGGATGGACGCCATCACGCCTTCAGCCGACGTGCCGGCGAGCTGTATGAAGTTCGGCGTTTGTATGCCGTCGCCGCCGATGAATTTCGCCTTGATGCCCAGCTCTTGCATCTGCTTCACCATCGGCGCGGCCTGCGGATCGATGCCGCCGAACATGACGAGGTCGGGCTTCCGGCCTTTGATCTTGGTGAGAATCGCCTTGAAGTCGGTGTCCTTGTCCGTCGTATGCTCGCGGGCCACGATGTTCGCCTTCTCGCTTTTCGCGGTCGCTTCGAAAGTATCGGCGAGACCCTGGCCGTAGGCCGTGCTGTCGTCGATCACCGCGATGTTCTTCGCTTGAAGCTTGCCGACGGCGAAGCGGGCGAGGGTCGGACCTTGCTGGTCGTCGTTGGCGACGAGGCGGAACGTGGTCTTGAAGCCCTGCTGCGTGTACTTGGGATTGGTCGATCCCGGCGAGATTTGCGGGATGCCGGCATCGGCATAGATTTTCGATGCGGGGATGGAAGCGCCCGAGTTGAAGTGCCCCACCACGCCCATCACTTTCGCATCGACCAGCTTCTGCGCGACCGTCGTCGCTTTGGTCGGATTCGCTTCGTCGTCCTCTGCGATCAGCTCGAGCTTCACTTTCTTGCCGCCGATTTCGAGTCCCGCGGCATTCACATCATCGATCGCGAGCTGCACGCCGTTGCGGATATCGGTGCCGATGTGCGCTTGCGGGCCCGTGAGCGGCGAGGCCGACCCGATACGGACGACGACCGCTTCGCTTGCCTGCGGCGTCTCGGTCTTCGGCGCAGGTGTCGGCGTTTCCTGTTTGCTGCAGGCTGCGAACAGCAGAGTCAAGGTGAGTGCGCTCAGTACATGCCGACGTCGCATGGGGAACTCCCGTTCAAATTTTCGAAGTAGCGAAGGATTATCGGCAGCACCCGTGCCCCTGTCAATTTGACGAGCACAAAGAAAAAGCCGGCCTTGGGAGCCGGCTTTTCGCATCGCGAGCCTGAGGCTTACTTGAGGCTCAGGATCCAATGAACGATGCCCTTGATGTCCTCGTCCTTGACGTGTGCATTTGGCGGCATCGGGATGTCGCCCCACACGCCCTTGCCCCCGTTCTTCACTTTGGCGATGAGCTTCGCTTCCGCGCCTTTGTCGTTGCGGTACTTGTTGGCCACTTCTTTGTATGCCGGGCCGACGACTTTCTTGTCGAGGGCGTGACAGGTCATGCAACCCGCGGCTTGGGCTTTCTGTTCCTGGGCCTGCGCGCCGCCGGCGAGCAGGATACCGACTGCGGCGAGCGCCGCGATCACTGCTTTCATGATGACTCCTACGGATGGGAGGAAGACATGGATCGCCGCATTGTAGCCCAAGCGCGCTGCCTGGCCCAGTCGCCGTTCAATCCGCCGTCCGCGCGCGCTCGAGCGCCGCAGCGAGCTCGGACAGGTCCTGAACCGGCGGCAGACAGCGGGCGCCTTTGCAGATCCAGGCCTGCACGCTCGGCGCGGCCGGCTTGTCCAAGGCCATGGGCAGCTGCGGCACGCCGGCGGGCACGGCGAAGATCAGCGCATCGGGGCGATATGTGGCCGACAGCGATCCCTGCCATGACAGCATGCTTGCGGTATCGCCGCGCAGGATGACGATCGCGGGCGGCGCAAGGTACTCCTCGAGCGCAGTGAGCAGACTCACGTGCGCGCTGGGATTTTGTTCGAGCATGGGATAGAACAGCCGCACTGCGCGTTCGGCGGCTTCCAGATAGCGCGTTTCTCCGACCAGGTGGCCCAGCCGCTGCAACGCAATGGCGGCAATGCCGTTGCCCGACGGTGTTGCATTGTCGGCGCCGGTTTTCGCGCGATGGATGAGCTGCTCGTGATCGTGGCTCACAAAATAAAAGCCGCCGTGCTCGCGGTCTTCGAACTGATCGAGCAGCGTGTCGGCGAGCGCGCGCGCAAACTCGAGATCGCGCGGCTGGAAATCCATCTGCATCGTCTCGATCAGCGCATCGAGCAGAAAAGCATGGTCGTCGAGATAGGCGTTGAGATGGGGTTTGCCGTCCTTGTACGTTGCGAGCAGACGGCCACGCTCGCCGGCGGCCGGCGCGCGCCACAGCGTCGAGCGGATGAAATCGAGCGCAGCCCGGGCGGACGCAAGCCACTCTCCGTTGTTCCACACCCGTGCGGCGCGCACCATGCCGCGGATCATGAGCCCGTTCCAGCTCGTGAGGATTTTTTCGTCGCGTCCGGGACGGACGCGTTGTTCGCGCGCCGTATACATCCGCTGACGCGCCGATTCGAGCAGCGCTTCGCACGTGGCGAGCGGCATGCCGAGCTGGTTCGCCACGGCAGGCAGTGACTTCGCGACCCGCAGATGCCAATGGCGGCCTTCGAAGTTCGCCGGCCCGCCGAGTCCGTAATGCGCGGCCACGACGCGGTATTCCTCGAGCGAGAGGAGCGCGCGCACCTCGTCCGGCGACCATACGTAGAACTTTCCTTCCTCGTGCTCGGAATCGGCATCGAGCGAGGAGTAGTAACCGCCTTCCGGTGCCTGCATCTCGCGCATTGCCCATGCCGCGGTCTCGCGGGCCACGCGCTCGAACAGCGGATCACGCGTCACCCGCCACGCATCGGCGTACAGGGCGAGCAGCGGCCCGTTGTCGTACAGCATTTTCTCGAAATGCGGGATGTGCCAATGCGCGTCGACGCTGTAGCGGCAGAAGCCGCCGCCGATCTGGTCATAAATGCCGCCCTGGGCCATGCGCGTCAACGTGAGGCGCACGATGGTGAGCGCGATCTCGCCGCCGTCGAGCGCATGGCGCCGCAGGCAGTACGCGAGCTCGTGCGGATGAGGAAACTTCGGCGCCTGGCCCAAGCCGCCGTTCACGTCGTCGAAGATCTGCGCGAGCTGCCGCACCGCCTGATCCACCGGCATGCGCTGCGGCTCGCGATTGTCAGCCGGCGCCGGCGTCGTGTGTCGGAGCGCGCCGAGCAGCGCTTCGTTCTGCTGACCGATCTCCTTGCGCTGTGTCGCGTATACCTCGGCGATGCGCACGAGCAAATCCTTGAAGCCCGGCATGCCGTAGCGCGGCGTCTTGGGAAAGTACGTGCCGGCGAAGAACGGCGTGCCCTCCGGCGTGAGCACGAGCGTGAGCGGCCAGCCGCCGCTGCGCCGTGTGAGCAGCTGATGCGCCGTCTGATAGATGTGGTCGAGATCCGGCCGTTCCTCGCGATCGACTTTGACGTTCACGAAGTGCCGGTTCATTTCCGCCGCGACCTCCGGATCTTCGAACGACTCGTGCGCCATCACGTGGCACCAGTGGCACGCCGAATAGCCGATGGAGAGCAGCACCGGCTTGTCCTCTTCGCGCGCGGTGCGGAACGCCTCTTCGCCCCACGGAAACCAATCGACCGGGTTCTCGGCGTGCTGCCGCAAATACGGACTGGTTTCCTGCGCAAGACGGTTGGGCATATCGATTCCGTTCGTGGACGTAATTCCCCGTGCGGGGCGTCGCTATAGTGGAGAGTCCGGTGTTTTCGCCCGACGGGCAAATGCCATGAAGGCGAAAGTTCGACCTCACATGGGCTGTTGCCGGCCCCGACGACGACTGCGGGATGCCGGTGTACCGGACCACCTCGGGCAGCAGCCGGTGCCCGCCATGGCGCGCATCTCTCGACCTGAGATACAGGGCAACATCTATACCCGTATCACCGATCCGCTTACCGTGAACTGCACTTAGGCGAAACCGGCGCGCGCGTCATCGATGCGCCGGCGTGCCGTGAAGGTTCGGGGAGGCGGAATCGCTGAAGAGTGAGCGGCAAGGGGCGACGCGTTACGCGCCGCAAGCGGCGCACGGCAGTGGGCTTCTGGCCGCGACCTACTAGTCGGTCACCGCCCCTTTGCTCGCCGTCGACACGAGTCGCATGTATTTCGCCATCACGCCGCTGGTGTAGCGCGGCTTGGGTTGGGTCCATGCCTTGCGGCGCTTGGCGAGCTCGCGATCGCTCACGTTCAACTGGATCAGCCGCTTGTGCGCATCGATGGTGATCGAATCGCCTTCCTGCACCAGCGCGATCGGGCCGCCTTCGTACGCCTCGGGCGCGACGTGGCCCACTACCATGCCCCACGTGCCGCCGGAGAAGCGTCCGTCGGTGATGAGCCCCACGGATTCGCCGAGGCCCTGACCGATCAGCGCGCCGGTCGGAGCGAGCATCTCCTGCATGCCGGGGCCGCCTTTGGGCCCTTCGTAGCGGATGACGACCACATCGCCGGCCTTGATCTTCTTCGCCATGATCGCCTTCATGCACGCCTGCTCGGAATTGAACACGCGCGCCGGCCCGGTGATCTTCGGCGATTTGAGGCCGGTGATCTTCGCCACGCAGCCTTCCGGCGCGAGATTGCCTTTCAGAATCGCAAGATGTCCATGCGGGTAGAGCGGGTTGTCCCATTGGCGGATCACGTCCTGGTCCGCCCGCGGCTTCTCGGGAACGTTCTTGAGCTCCTCGGCGATCGTCTTGCCGGTGATCGTCAGGCAGTCGCCGTTGAGCAGACCGTGCACGAGCAGCATCTTCAGCACCTGCGGCACGCCTCCAGCACGGTGGAAATCGACCGCAACGTAGCGGCCTGAAGGCTTGAGATCGCACAGCACGGGCACTTTGCGCCGGATGCGCTCGAAGTCGTCTATCGTCCAGCGCACTTTCGCCGCATGGGCGATGGCGAGGTAATGCAGGACGGCGTTGGTCGAGCCACCGGTCGCCATGATGAGCGCCACGGCGTTCTCGATCGATTTGCGGGTCACGATGTCGCGCGGCTTGATGTCGTTCTTGACCGCGTTCACGAGCACGGCCGCCGACTGCGCCGCGGAATCGGCCTTCTCCGGATCGGGCGAGGCCATTTGTGAGGACCCGAGCAGGCTCATGCCGAGCGCCTCGAACGACGATGACATCGTGTTTGCGGTGTACATCCCGCCGCATGCGCCGACCGACGGGCACGCGTGCTTTTCGATGCCGATGAAGTCTTCTTCGCTCATCTTGCCGGCGGTATACGCGCCCACGGCCTCGAACGCGCTCACGATGGTGAGGTCTTGCCCTTTCCATTTGCCCGGCTTGATCGTGCCGGCATAGACGTAAATGCCCGGCACGTTCATGCGCAGCATCGCGATCATCCCACCCGGCATGTTCTTGTCGCAGCCGCCGCACACGAGCACGCCGTCCATGGACTGACCGTTGACGGCGGTCTCGATGCAGTCTGCGATCACCTCGCGCGACACCAGCGAGTACTTCATCGCTTCGGTGCCCATGCCTATGCCATCGGTGATGGTGGGCACGCCGAACACCTGCGGCATGGCGCCGGCTTGCTTGAGCGCCGCCATGGCGCGATCGACAAGCGGCTGGATGCCGGCGTTGCACGGATTCATCGTCGAATGGCCGTTTGCCACGCCGACGATCGGCTTGTCGAAGTCGCCATCGCCGAAACCGACCGCGCGCAGCATCGCGCGGTTGGGCGAGCGGGCGACGCCCTGGGTGATGAGAGCGCTTCGTTTATTCGACGCCATGGAAATTCCCCCGTGAGCGGGCAGTTATAATGAGGCCCCACATTGTAGCCCAACGAAACGGCGCACTCATGCTCGTTCACCCGCAGTTCGATCCCGTTGCCATACACCTGGGGCCGATCGCCGTGCGCTGGTACGGTCTGATGTACCTCGTCGGTTTCCTGCTCATCTGGCTGGCGTCACGGTATCGCATACAGCGCAATCCGGCAGCGGTGTTCACGCGGAAGGAATTCGACGACGTGCTGTTCTACGGCATCGTCGGCACGATACTCGGCGGGCGCCTGGGCTACGTGCTGTTCTACAAGTTCGGCGATTACCTTGCCGCTCCATGGAAGGTGTTCTACGTGTGGGAAGGCGGCATGTCGTTCCACGGCGGCTTCCTCGGCGTGATCCTCGCGATGTGGTTGTTTGCGCGCACGCGCCGCAAGCCCTGGCTCGAGATCACCGACTTCATCGCGCCGCTGGTGCCGCTCGCGCTGGGCGCCGGGCGTATCGGCAACTTCATCAACGGCGAGCTGTGGGGACGGCCGACCGACGTGAGCTGGGCGATGATTTTCCCGCATGTCGACAACATCCCGCGGCATCCGTCTCAGCTTTACGAATTCGGCCTCGAGGGAATCGCGCTGTTCCTGCTCCTGTGGTGGTTTTCGTCACGGCCGCGCCCCCTGGGTGCGGTGTCCGCGCTGTTCCTCATCGGCTACGGCACTTTCCGCTTCCTGGTGGAGTACACGCGTGAGCCCGACAGCTTCCTCGGTCTGCTCGCGATGGGGTTCTCGATGGGACAGTGGCTGTCGATGCCCATGGTGCTGGCCGGCATCATCATGATGGTCTGGGCCTATCGCCGGGCCGACCGCCCGGCGGCGGCCTGAGCGGGACGTCTTGGTCTCGGGCACCCGTTGTTGTAGAATGCGCCCCTCTGGGGACGTAGCTCAGCTGGGAGAGCGTCGCGTTCGCAATGCGAAGGTCGGGAGTTCGATCCTCCTCGTCTCCACCAGAAGAATCCAGTAAGCAGTTGGTTCGCAAAGAAAAACGTAAAACGCGACTGCTTTGACCCACAATCCAACCCCCGCCAAAACACCGGACGCTGTCGGACAATCGGACGCCAGCACTCCGGCCACGGCGTGGTGTTGCCCTCTTTGTGGGAACGACTCCCCTCGCTTCACCGATCCCGGGCCGAACGCCGATCTCTATCGCGAAATGGGCTATCTTCGCCTGCATCACATAATAGGCGACAAGAAGAAAGGCATTCCGCCGATCATTCCGGTTAGCAAATCTACGTGGTGGGACGGCGTGAAGAAGGGCAGATATCCACAGCCCGTAAAGCACAGTCCCCGGGTGACAGTGTGGAGGGTAGAGGACATCCGAAATCTCGCGATCCGCATGGGTATCGCAAAGGTCGTGAAGGCGACGCGCGGGGTAACGACCGCGGCGTGGCAGCAGTCGTTCTGCGTGTCTTGCTCCGATGTCCTAAACCGAAACTCAGTGCCGTGGCGCGAGTTCCTACGGTTAAGCAGGGGCTTCCGGGATGAAGACATTCAAATCGAGTGGCCAGACCTACCGCAGTGACCGCATCCATGGAGTCTGCCGAGCGCGACGGAAAACCAAGCGAACCCTTACTGGCGCTGCTCGCGAAGTGTCGCGAAAAGGAGTTCCACGCTTATGGCACCGGGCGGATATTTGAAAAGCGTGCGGCAAAATACAGATTTTGGCGCACCTTAATTACCTACCTCGGGATCGTAGTCCCGCTCTTGATCGGCGTTACTGCACTGTCGTTTTCTATCGACCCGCAGATATTCAAGAGGCTTCTTTTCGTCGCGAGCCTAATACTTGTGGGCCAGCTTTCTGTGTCTACTTGGTCCGTAGTTGCGAGGTGGGATGAGAAGTACGAGCAGGCGGTAACGTCACTTCGTGCAAACGCGGTATTGTTCAATGAATGGAAGCAAACGGCCGATCTCCGACCCGATCGGATAGAAGAAAAAGTTGCCCGGTTGCTGCAAGAGGACAGCAGGCAGGAATCAACGGACTTGGCACAAGGCATCTCGGATAAAGAGAGACGCTACGCAAACCGAGAGGCGCTGTTCTATTACAAGAAGCCGTGCCAGCTATGCGGGCAGGTGCCGCTGTCAAGGAAGGCCAGCGAGTGTGATATGTGCGGAAACTTCTAAGGAGAGACGAAATGACCAACGACGGGAAGCGCGTGCTACGTGGGTTTTTGGAACTGTCGGCACAAGACAGGACTGAACTTGTCTCTGAGGTATCGAAATTCCTAAACAGCCCGGTCTACTTGCAGGAATCCATTCGAAAGAGCGTGAAGGCTGACACAATAAGCTTTGCGCCGGCGCCGGGTAGTTGCCCTTGCTGCGGGAAGTAAGGTTCGCATCGTTTCGTTGACCCGCCCTGATCCCTTTTTATTCTGGCGAAAGCTTTAGTCGCGCTGCCTTTGCCAGCAGCTGGGCTTTCAAAATCCGCTCAGCCTTCTCGGCGGGCCAATCAACGATATTTGCGTGATTCTCGTAGTCAGTAGTGTCTGGTATAACGCGCAGGCCACAGCCTGTGACGGCCGAAACGATGATCTCCGCTTGTGCTACCGGCGGCTTAGCTCTAATCGTTGCGCCAAATGCCCAGATGCTTTCGTCGTCCATTCCGGCCACGCGAAATACCGATGTTTCGCTATGCGGGTCTGGAAGAAAAGCTTTCGGCTTTACTTGACCGTCTTTTCTGCGGTAACTGCTATCGAACAAGTAACGAGCTAAAGGCTCAGCGGGCTCGATTAACGCCGTTGGCTTGGCTCGCGACCCTCTCAACGCACTGAATAACTGTTTGAGGAATCGTATCGTCGAAAACCTCTGTCCCATGAGTCGTTATGCCCTCCCCGAATAATCCAGCATAACTAAGGCGCCCCTTTGCGTTTGCGCTCACCGTGAAGATTTTCTCGGGGCCATTTGCCCATTCAAAGCTTACTTCTCCGTCTGGGTCTAGTCCAACCTCTGGTGCCGGCAATGTCGCCGGTAGTGCGATCAGAAAGCGTAATGCCAGATAGTAAGCATCGAGCGTCAAGGGCGCTGCGTCATATTGATCCCAGTTGGCCTTCGACGTGTTGGCGAGCAGGTGAGCGAGGTCAGCAAACGCCGTTTGCTGCTCGACGCGAGAACGGAAGTGCGCGACCATCGTCTCGATGGTCTTCTGAAGCGATCTCGCCTCTGGGCTTGTCCCCGTATTTACTGCCCTCGTAAAGGGGTGATACGGATGTCTCAGGGCCAACGTTGTCATTCGAATAGCTCCGCGGTTTTCTCAGTGATGCTTTCGAAGAAAATTCTGTTCTTTAGTTCCCGCAACACATCCAAAGTGCGCCAAACCTGCTCGCCTTCTGCGGACCGTTCAGACTCACAGAACGTATCTATATCTAGAACAATTGGGGCGTTGTTGTCGGTTATACCTTCCAGCGCCTGCGTAATGATTGCGACAGCGCCGTCTTCGTTGTCCGGCAAAACGATTCGGCTAACAAACCCGGAAATCGTTTGCGGCAACGGGGCAGGAATGCTTGGTGGCGACACCAGGTAATCCTCAAAAGAAATCGGGATCGGCAGCGGCATGACATTGATGTAACGCAGAGCGACTCTCGTGACCTTCTTTACCCCTGTCGCATCAACGTAGCGACTCCACAGATCGATTGCCTCATCCCGCATCTGTTCCCAAGTTTCATACGGCGCGACGCGGCTGAAGGTGAATCCGTCCACTTTAAGCTGAGCAATGTGCTTCTCGTTCGACGACGTTAAGCGCACCCCAGCTGGCCCCCCATCAACCTGGGATGTCCGCATGCCGTCAGCACTCATCTCAAAACCGAACGTCCGGCGGTAGATCGAGTCCTGTGTCGGGTATCGCTCCTTTATCTTGGCAGCCAGAGCGAAGATTTCGTCCTTACTTGCCGGGGGCGCCGTTCGGATGTCGATTACCGCCTCCCGGATCGGCGCCTTGTTTAAGTGCCTGCGCTTCGCCATTCGGTGCTCATCCAAGAGACGCCGAAATCGAACGTACAGGCGAAATCCTTACCGGTACGGCAACCAAAAAAGGCACCTCACTGCGTCGAGTTATGAGGGCAACATCAGAGCAATGCCGCCGCGAAGCCACCAGCAAAACCTCAACAATCTCTGTTTCGAGACCGGCTGGGCGCATGAGGTTGAGTGGTGGCAGCTGGCAAAATAATGCGCTCAGATGGAGAAGAAGTCAACAAGAAATCGGGTACAAGTCCCTGTTTTTGCGAGGTACGTGCGGCAGCTGTCTTGAAGCCAGTGGTTCATCAGAGTTGCAAGGCGGCCGATTGCTGCGCGGTCACCGGGCACTGACAGCCGGGCATCTGTCTGAAAGTCGGGCCTCTTCTGCCCCCCCCCGCCTTTGCGCGCTCGGTGCCTGGGCGGCGGTGAGGTGCCCTTGGGAATGCCGTGGGAAAGGCGAGGAATTCGGACGGGAGCTATTGGCTCATCAGGTAATGCCAGCTTTCGCGGGTCCAGAGAGCATCGTTTAGGGCGTGGTGCATCGGCGTGATCTGCTCCGGAAGGGGTTTCCCCCCCCTTCTCAAGGCGCAGTTGTTCCACGTCCATTGCCGACATGGGCCACCCCCTCGGTACATCGAACATCGTGCCGTACAACTGCGACAGCGCCACCCAGTCGTAAGCGCCGAAATAGGCCCAGAATTGCGGACGTGACCCGGCGAACCTTCTGATTTCTTCGGCTATCTGGCTGCGCGTCCTCACGGATCCAGGGTTTAGCTTAGGTAGCACATCCTCTGTTACCCAGGCCGAGGCGCGGCTTCGATCCGCTTCTTTGGGCTCGGCATAGTAGGTCTTTCCATCTTCCCGCACCATGCCGATGCTGAGCAGCTCAATAGTCTTCCCGTCGTCGATGAATTCGGTATCGAACCAAATCTTCAATTTCCTACTTGGCCTCGTAAATGATTTGGACGTGCTCACCACATGCTGACTGGTCCACGGTTCTGGCGTTGGAGTTCGAGCGCTTAGGAGAGAAGAAGCGGTCCTGTGCGCTCCATAACACCCAGATCTTGCGCACTTGGGAATTAGATTTGTAGTTCACCACTATATAGTTCTCGCCGTTGATGACCGATGACTGATTGATCGTCAGGCCGGAATCCTTACATATCTTGACTTCCCACCGTTTGTTAAAGCGCGCTAAGTCAGCGTGCTTCAGCCCTCGCGTGAATGTGCGGCAGTGCTGAATTATTGAAGTCTCGATCTTCTCCGACAGATCACGTGCAACGACGCCGGCGGACGGTGCCTTAAACCCGTATTCGTCGAAGAACGGAGTGATCTTTTCGTAGAGGTTACGAAGCTTCAGGAATGCCGACTTTACCGCAAGAGTGATGCCGTCTATTTCGTCGTCGGTTAAAGGCTCAGACGGACAGTATTGAGTGCTCTTCGGGACCAGGACGGGGTGCGGCCGCATGAATGCCTCCAGTACCTAAGCGCAATCTCCATTGTATGAGTACGTGGGATGTACTGGAATGACAAACGCATAGACGATTGCACTATGCGAAAACCGGCCGGGGTTCGTATGGAATGGGGTTACCCGAGCGCGTAATATGAAGCAGTAACGACGAGGATGGGGGTATGGAAGCCAGAGTCGTCACCGCTGTTCGTCTGCATCCCAAGAATGGCCGCGTGCTCCGTGTGCGCTTAGGGACTGTCGATACGGATACAAACAAGTGGATTCAACAACCCGCTGAGGTCGATGTGGAGGAGGTTGTCGATGCGCTGCACGGGGATGAGCGAGTATGGACGATCTTTGAGGTGGAGGGGCAGCACGTATTGGGGCCACTGTTGGAGCTCACGGTTCACGAGCACGGATTCGAGGGAATTGAAGTCGTGAACGTGGACGAGAATGGAGGACGCACCGTGAGTGACCTGCCGCGCATTTAGATGGTGTTTTGATCGTTAGGAGGCGGAATGTTCTCCCTAAGGGGTCTCATCGCCTTGCTGTTGCTCCCATCCGCAATATCAGCGGCCGCAATACCGCAAGCCGTGGAACAGGCTCTGGAAATGGTGAAGGCCGACCTGGACGGCTTCGTGTTGCTACAGTTCAACCGGACGACACGTAGCGGCCAGTTCAGTGGTTGCGAGTTACAGTACAAAGCAACGTTTCGAGACTATCGGGCCAGAGGAGGAGAGGTTGTCCTGCTCATAGGCGCCATATCGAGCCTATACGAAAAAGGGAAAGTGTTTAATCTGGGGCTGAAGGTCAAGGCTGCGGAGCTGGAGATTGCAACGCCGCTTATACAGAAGCCGTTCCAGCCGGGCTATGCCAGCCTGTCCTTTCGTTCCCCACTTGATCGATTCAAATCCGTGGAGTTCATCTGCGACGGCGGGGGAATATGTGTGGGTTACTCCGACAACAGCCGGTTTGATCTCATGAAGGAAGTTATGGAGACTGTCCTATTACCCGGACCGACAATAACAGTTGCGACCACTAAGGGCGGCACGGATCAACGCCTGTCGTTATCAAAACTAATCCACAAGAACAAACAGAATTCGGACAAGAACAAAGACGCGCTCATCGATTTTCAGGGCTGTCTCACTGAGGTACTCGAATCAATGATGAAAGATGTGCGGGCGAATAACTAGACTTCATCCCAAGGAATAGGCTGGAGGGAATCGGACGTGTATTGGACCGTCCTTTGGACAGTAGTTTCAGGGGTTCTAACCTACGTACTTGGCCAGCTCGTTCTTAAGCTCGTCATCGAGCCTGTCCAAGATTTTAGAAAAACAGTAGGCCGCATTTCGCACGCACTGATAGAGCGGGCAAACGTCATTCAAAACCCAGGCGTTCCAACGCACGAAGTGATGCAAGAGACATCGCGTGAATTGCGCGTACTATCGTCGGAGCTGCAGGCGCACCTTTACCTTATTCCCTCCTATTGCATCACCCGCGCCGCTTTCCGGCTTCCAAAGAGAGAGCTGGTTCTCCAGGCATCACAAGCCCTAATCGGACTGTCAAACAGCGTCTACCAAGCGACAGGACGGACGTACGAGGCGAATGCGAAGAGAGTCGAGTCGATCTGCGATTCTCTGGGAATTTTCTTACCGGAGAGTAGCCGCCGTCCGAAGTGATATCGCGTGTGTTATTTGGGTCCCATGCCCGCGACTTGGGGCCGGGGTCGTTTCGCGCTGCCCGCCCGCCGCCCGGCCAGAAAAAAGAATTCTTATGGGACCCGTCGCACGTTTTGTTTCGTGGGTTTGTTTGTGGGTGGCGTAGAGGAATGGTTGGCGAATCAGAGCGTTTTCAGGGTCTTGGGAGTGCCTAAAGGCGGAGTGACCGGCAAGCCAACTGCTCCGGCGGCCGTCCGCCTTATGTTGCGCGCGCGAGAGTGGCCCGGGAGAGCGGCGCGGCGTATTGACGGCCCGTCACGCCATGCCTAGTGTTACGCCATAGTCATAATTTAACGACGAGGTAGCTATGGCGGTTATTCTCGTTACCTATGACCTTAAGCAGCCCGGCCGAAACTATCAGCCCGTGTGGGATTATCTGAAGCGATTCACGTATTGCAAGGGGCTTGAATCGGTATGGTTGCTCGATACAACGATGTCGCCGGAAGCGGTTCGCGATGACTTGCGCGGTCTCGTTGATCCCAACGATCGCATCTTCGCTGTCCGGCTGTTCCGGGATTGGGCAAGCTTTAATTACGGTTGTGCCGATTGGCTGAATGATCCTGCTCGGTCGTGGTGATGCGCGCCGTAGGGAATCCCATCGATCTTGAACTGTATACGTAGCACGCGGGCCAGTATGGCGAGGAGGCGGATTCTCATTCGGCTTTCTTCGCAGGGCTGGAGCCAAGTTTACTATCCGCTCTTGTGCGGGCGGTGTGGCCTTCGCCTTTGCCTGTCGGATTTGGATTTGCCGTTTGCGCCGTCACCTCAATCATCCCGAACATGGCCTTATACATAAGCGCAGCCCACTGTCTCGCATCCTCCGATCGGCCATACATCGCAGCCGCCGTTTCCCTGATTGCGTAGTGCGCGTTGAAGCTGTCCAGGATTGCTCTCGGGTCCGGGTGCGTCTCAATCAGAGCGGTGACCGCGTACTCCAGGAATCGGACGCGCTCGTTCATCACATCCCATTTCACGGCATCGCTAACGTCCGTCATACGTCACTCCCTCGGCTTCCCGTATCGGCGTTCCGGTTCTCAGGTTTATGTTGATCTGCACAGGAGGGGCAAGGACCGGCGCTTGCGTTTGTCCGTAAAGCCTTGGATATCTGCGCTCCAGCATCCACAAGACGACCCTGGCGCGTTCCTTGGCCTTACCAAGCTGCAGCATGTCCCGGGCGTTCTCGATGTCCGTAAGCAGTTCCGCCGCACAAACACTCGCTATGTACGCTTGGCTGTCCCGGTAGCGCTCCGGCTGTTCCCTTAGTAACCAGCCTATGAGCGTCTTGCGATCAACCTTCAGGCGCTTTGCCGTCTCCGTCAGTGTGTCGCCAAGCTCGATGCGCTCAAGAGCCGTGTTTATCGCCGCGTCTCGGCCTCGGACGACTGCGGGGGAATCGGCGTGAGCCTTGGCAATCGCTGTGGGCTCTGCGGCGCGATCGTACTTGATCGGCGGTTCGCGATCTTTCTTAGCCACTATGCCGCCCTTCGTGTCGCCAGCCCTTGGGCTTCTGCCTGCGTTATCGCTTGGTCTATAAGGTCGCGATAATCACGAAGCGTTTCCGTCGTGAGCGTCAGACCCTTCCGAGTCGGAATAGCGTCTCCGTTCGGGTAAACCGCGAAAATTCGGGCGTTACACACCTTCCGGCCCATGTACTCATCCAGGAACACGCGGACTTCCTCGCGTTTGTTCTTCTTGATCGCGCCCACAAGAAGAGCGCTACTGTCGCCGCTCATTTCGTCGCTCCACTGAACAAACTGCCAATCGTTGCACCGCCGAGCGCACCACCCCAGATACCGGCAGCAGGGTTAGTAAAGAATGGACTGGACTCCTGGCGAAATGGCGACTTCGAGAGAATGCCGGCGAGGAAGTTAGGTGCCTGCTGTGGTGCTTGCCGCTGATACTGACCGGCGTTGAGCAGCGCCGTAGCGTTGTTCATGTTCGCCGTTGCGAAGGAGGGCGCAAGACCGGCCGCGGTAATCTGTCGGCTACGCTCTGCATTGAACAGATTCCCAAGTGTTCCGGCCGCGTTGACAGACAGGCCAAGATTTGCGATATCCCTGTTAGCCAGCGTTCCGGCCGCATCTACCTGCCTGCCGCGCTCGGCGCTAAACAAGGAGCCGAGGTTAGAGGCGGCTTGAGTCGCAAGGCTCTGCCGGGCAAGGTTCTGAGCTTCCAGATTCCCTGCGGCAGTATCCTGACGTCCACGCTCTGCACTGAACAGACTGCCGAGGTTCGCCCCAACATTCGCCTGCAAAGCCCTGTCCGTGTTGTATTGGCCTTGCAGCGCACTCGACGCGGCAAGCTGTCTCGCCCTTTCAGACTCGTACGCACCTCCGTAAATGCTCGTGCCGAGGTCTGCCAAGCTGCGTCCAAGAGCCTGTTGATAACCCGAGTTACCGCCGAACGCCTCCATGTGGCCGAAGGTCGGAGACAGCCTGTTTTTCAGTTCCCCCGCTGCGCGGTCATACATCGCAGTGAGGTAAGGATTTGAATCGGGTTTGAGGTACGCTCCGGAAGCAGTCTTGTTCAGTTCGTCAAACCCGACACCCGTAGGGGTAGAGGCTCCGGACAAAGCGGTTAGGTTGCGATACCAATCCGTATTCGGATTCAGGAATTGTCCGTTAGCCACCGACTGAAGTTGAGCGTTACCGGCACCGGGAGCTACGCCTTGAGCGGTAGCAGAAAGGGCACGCGACCAGTCGGTATTCGGGTTGAGGAATTCGCCCCGAGACGTGGCGTTAAGCTGATCGACGTACGGAGCCGAGCCAACCGGGCCGGACGCGATGCTATTTAGCGTGTTAGCCCAAGGCGCATTCGGCGTGAGGTATTCTCCAGCCGTGGTCTTGTTCAACGCTTCTTGCGCCGCGGCCAGAGGATTACTGCCGGCAAGATTCCTGATCTGATCAATTGCCGATTGTTCGGTCGCGTTCAGCCCCTGATCCTGATTCGCAACGACCTGCGCACGATCAAGCATGTTCGTGTAATAGGGGCGCATCCAATCGGGAACGTCCTGAACCGTCGTAATCGTTCCGGATTGCTTCGCTCCGTTTTGAGAGCCCGCTATCGCGCCAAGAGCCGCACCAAGACCTGCGGTGCTGCCCAACAGACCGCCGCCGCTGCCGACGTTGCTCAATGCGTCCACAAGGCTGCGGGCCGTGCCATCCTTGTTCGTTCCGAGGAGAAGCTTTGCGCCGCCGGCACCGAGCGCTCCAAGGATCTTCTGCAGCGCGCCGTGATCAGTTGCAGCACCAGCTTTGGAAGGGTCGAACCAAGCGGGATTGATCGCGCCGGGAGCCGACTGAAACACCGGCGACTGGGTATACGCGTCCAGACTGAAACTTGGAGTGACCGCGCTCAAGTCGAAGCCGTACGGGTTGATCGGGTCCGGCACGGACGCACCGGTTAACCATGCGGGCGCGGAGTAATCCGACTGCGCCATCATGTCTACCGCCGGAAGCCATGACGCGGCGGGCTGAGAATCGAAACCAAGGCCAAGAGAATCGAGTATCGACATATTCTGCATCCCAACTTCTGGCGTAGATACGCCGCCGAATTGAACTTGCTGCGGGTAAAGATCAAAAGCGTCTGCCGCCGGAGTGACGCCTACATCAATTGCGCTCGGCGTAACGTCTGATGTGCTCGCCGTATAGATCGGCTGCGACGATGGCGCGAGGGACGAAGCCAGATTAGAGGCCGCACCAGAAGCCGCCCCACTCGCAGCACCCAGGAACGGGTCTCCACCGACAGCAGCACTGGATAGCCCACCACGAATCGCGCCGGATAGGGTCGGGTCGGTAATGCCTACTTGAGGAAGCCCGACCCCGAGACCGCCACCTATGGCACCACCCAAAGCACCTTTGAGCGGATCGCCACCCATCAGCGCAGAGCCAGTGCCGCCGATCAACGCACCCGCACCGACACCACCGACTAACCCGCCACCGAGCGCACCCGCAAGCGGCCCACCAAGCCCACCAAGCGACAGCCCGACAATCGCAGGCCCGATCATGTCCGAAGCCGCAAGGCCGAAGTCAAACGGGTTTTGCTGAGTGGTCGAGGTCCCCTTGTATGCAGGACCGTTAGGCGTATTTACGATCTGCCCCGGACCATACTGGTAGGCCAAGTAGCTATTGAGGTCGTAGATTCCCCGACGCTGCGCCTCTGCGCTTCTTTGGAAGATAGACGGGTCTTTTTCTATCCCGTTGAGAGAGGAAAGCGGTACGAGTCCTTGAGCGTTAGCGTCCTGATTGGCGAAAGTCTCTTTCGCCATGCCGATGTCAAGATTTTCGGTGTCAATGCGTTGCTTATCTTCGCCCTCGCCCACCCACCACCGGCCCGAGTCGTCTTGATACGCGCCCGGATACAGTCGTTTGATGATTTCTTCCATTTACACTTCTTTCTCAGTGCAGGGCCTTGGCGGCTTCTTCCGGAACTTGAGCGACCGCATATCGTTTAGCGAGGGCGCCGCGGAGTTCCTCGAGCCAGAGGCAGAGCTCGTGCGTGGCGACGGTCAATGCTTGGAATTCCTCAAGGCAATTGGCGCCGGACGCAGCCTTGCTTTCCATAAAGGACGCAGCGTTCCTGATCACCAGCGCGCATGCCTCGGCCCGTGCGATAGGTTTCCCAACCGCAGCAATCTGGTCGGTAGTAAGACCGCTCTCCAAAATCGCATCAAGCATCTCAGCACTCATCGTCACTCTCGCTTTATTCTTTATATGGAGCCTTGGCTCTTCGCTCCGGTTCCGTGTTTCGGCTAAGTCTCCTCTTCAGCTCTATGCAAACTGCATCACCGCTGTTGCGTTCGCATATATCGTGCACATAAGAGCGGTAAGCAGCGGCCTCCGACGAGGGCATTCCGTGCAACATGAGCAGCAGCCATAGTTCCGTCATACTTCCCTCGCACCTCTGCGATAGGGACGGTAGGGATGGAGCGGGCAGGCGTAGCTGGTGCAATTGCGAATCTCGGCCCTCGAAAAACCGACACATCGCAGGCAAAACGCCTTAACGCCGGCAGTCTTCGATGCTCCGCTATACGCCTTCTCCAGAACGCACCTGTAGGCCGGTAAAGCCTCAGAAATCGCGGCCTTTTGACGGTCATTCATGATTGGCGGCCTCGCTTATGCCCTGCAGAGATTCGAGCCAAGCCAGGACGTGCGCTTTGACCCAATAGGGCGAGGCGCAGCCCGGGTGATACTGGCGCTTCGGAAAAGCTCCCGAGCGCTCGCGCCGCAGAAGGGTGCTGGCACTCCAGCCCGTTATTTGGAGGATTCGCCGCTGCCGCAGGATCTCCGGAAGCGTTTTCCAGTTTGTTCCGTTCATCTCGGCACCCCCTGGTAGTCCAAGCAATCGTTGGGGCGCGTTAGAACGCGTTCTGAGCGGGTCCACAGCACTAACGGGGCGTGCCCCTTCGCGCAGGCCCACCAAAAGCGCCTTACGCCGTTTAGGCCCTTCTCGTGCCGCATATCGATGTGCGGGCAGTTCCCACACTCCTCGACCGGCGGAGCGTCCTTGATTTCGCCCACCAGGCGCCGCCACAGAGCCAAGCTTTCGCCGGGGTTCTTTAGAGACGTCTCAAGCGCTTCGGTCCGGTCGTGCTCTGGAAAACTCTGATAGTCGGCGTACCGGTTGATTAGCGCGGCAAGCTCTGCCAGACGATCTGGGAGGGCGACGAGCAGGGCGGGCTTATGCTGCCGCAGTAACGCGAGGATTTCGGGCGTTACAGCGTTCTTTGGTGTCGCCGAGATGGATGAGCCATACCGGTTAACAGTGACGCCTAATGCCTCGATTTTGGCCAATACCTGGGAGGTGTCCATTAGATCGTCACCTCACCATCCGGGCCGATTTCGTCCATAGATGACATAGGTGACAAACTTCTGAGGCTGGCATCTATGTCACCTATGGAGGATTTGTCATCTATGGCGAGGGTCCAAAGGACTCGGGCCCCAGGTCCGAAGCCATCCCGTTTGACGGTTGCTCCTATGCGTTGGCGAGCCCGTTGTATCGCCCGCTTGTGGTAGCCCTGCGCCTCACCGTCCCGTATGACTTCCTTGGCGGGAAACGGCCCTCCGGACAGACGATCTTTGAGCCACGCCCCTGCATCCTCGGCGGCGCTTTTCTCGTCTGGATCGTCTTCGGCCTCTGCAGTTGCAAGTAGCTCTCTGGCGCTAC
Organism: Rhodospirillaceae bacterium; assembly: GCA_050260255.1. Lineage (GTDB taxonomy): Bacteria > Pseudomonadota > Gammaproteobacteria > Burkholderiales > SG8-41 > JAQGMV01. The sequence goes on from JBLNBW010000277.1 coordinate 25,255, forward strand.
CTTCTAGGACGCCACCCCACAAAATGCGCGAGGCCGTGATTTCGGCGTAGTCGGAAAGCTGCAGCTGTTCTATGGCGTAATCAAAGCCGCCACCGTCCGGACCTATGTTGCTCTTTGCCCGGGCGAACAATCGGCGCTGCCCCTGCTCGTCCTCGGTCTTTGCCGTGGCCAGGACGATGCGGGCGAGGGCCCCGAAGGCTATGCTTCCCGTAACCCGCTCGACCGGGTCGCGTCCCGCCGTGCCTTTGCTGAAGTGCGAGATTCCGAGGACGGCCGCATCCAGCTTCGTCCCGAGTTCTACCAGCGGCTGCAGCGCTCGGCGTACCTCGGTGTTCTTGTGGCTGTCACCCGCTACAGCGTTAACGACCGGGTCAACGATCAACAGGCCAATATCGCCAATGCGGACTGCTTCCGCTACGAGTGCCTGCACATCCTTTGCTGGGTCGAAGCACCGGGGCCCGCCATCGGCGTTAACGTCGCCAACGAAAAACACCTTGTCTCTATCGGCGCCCTGAGCAATCAGCCGGGGCAATAGGGTGTCCTTCGGATCGTCCTCGCCGGACCAGATGAGGACATTAGCGGCGCCTGCTTTTGTGCCATCGGGCCAGCGACCGCCGAGCGTTACCGTAGCGGCGAGGGCGACGGCTATGGTTGTTTTCCCGGTCCCAGGAGAACCCGCCAGTATGTGGAGCTTCCCGCGTGCTAACCATCCATCCCAAAGCCACCGAATGGGCTCGGGCGTGATATCTCCGCCACGGATCAGCGAGACGACGGGTCGCAACGGCTCATCGAGCGTCTGTTCTACCGGCGCTGCGTTGGCTATTGCATGCTTTATAGCGCCTGCCCCGGCGACTCGCGCAAGGTCGTTGAAGTCGGTGAGCTTCCCAAGTCCGTCGGCAAAGTGCGGGACAGCGAGCTTTCCGCCTACCGCTCGTGCGGCCTCCGTCGCCTTCGTTACCCCGGGATTGCCTTCGGTCCATTGATCGTTGTCCGCCGCGAGGATGATCTCCAGATCGGCGTATTTCGCCCGGAGGGCACGAGCAACGGGAACGAGGTTTCCGGCATCGAACGCGACGGCTACGGCGTGCCCGGTAGCCTCGTGGATGCTTGCGCCAGTAGCGTAGCCCTCGCAGACAACGATGCAGCCGGAAGGCTTACCGATGCCGTGATAGTGGCCAGTCTTTGCTCCGCGAGTCAGAAAGCGCTTGTCACCGGTCGGGCTTACGAATTCCAAGGAGTGAATAACTCCGGACAGGTCACGCAACGGAATCACTAAAGAGCCGCCGCAGTTCATGCCGTTGAGGGAGAGCGAGCCGCTATAGAGCCGTATGCCGTGCGCCTTCACGTCCTTCGCGTCTAGGTAGGCATGAGAAGGTACGGGGCCGCATTGCTTCCATATCTCCGCTGATTGCTGGCGGGCCTGCTCAGTCTCCGCGCGCCGTTGTTCTTCGGCAGAGGCGCGGGCTTCGGCTACTCGCTTCGCAAAAGCCGCTCTCTCGGCGCGGGAGAATTGCCTTTCGGCCTTCGCGCTCCATGTTCCAGAGATCCCTGTGCGCCAATCGCCAAAGGCCCCGGCGGGGCGGTCGTCGGCGTGAAACACATACCAGCCGCTATCGTCAAACCGCTTGCCGTTAGTGCTGAAGCGCCTCGGCCTGCCGTTGGTCGGCTCTATTGTGTCCGGCGGGGTTAAGCCTGCGTCAGCTATAGCCCGCTTGAACTGCTCGATGTGCTCCCCGTTGATCATTCCGCAGCCCCCTTGATCGCGCGGGTAACGGCGTCCAGAACCAACCGGGCGGAGAATTCATCTTCAGAGTCGAACAGCGGAATACCGGAAGGCGTGCAGACAAAGTAATGCCGCCCAAACGCCTCGCCCAGCGATTTCCGAAGGACAAGCGGAAGCAGGGCGCGCCCGGCCTCGCGAAAGCGCCGCAGAGGCTCGTAAAGCTTTACCTCGACGTCATACGAGTCATCGAGCACGGGAGCAGGCAGCAACGACGCACAGGTATGATCTCGTGTGGTAGTATCTTCGCCACAAAAAGCTTTCCCCGTTTCGACCTTGTCAGACCCGTCGCCCTGGCCGGCACGGGTCTTGTTTTTTGGCGGCCCGTATAGCCGTTGCCAGTGATCGAATCCTGCTGCTATCTCCCCTTTGGTGGGCCTCATTGCGCCCCCTTGGCTGCATCATCGATAAGTGCACGTATGTCCTCGACACGCCATGCAGTGATGCGGGCTCCGAGAGTCTTTACGGGCCTCGGGTAGCGACCGGATTTCACGCCAGCCCACCACGTCGACTTACCTACAGGGATTACGGCGGGAATCGGCGGGTTTGCTTCTGGATTGCCGATGATCTGTGAGAGCCGGAGAAACCCGGTCTCAGGAAGCCTCACACTCATGCACACTCTCCTTAGAACTCCGGCGAGAACCGCTCTCGGCCAGGACAGTGCGAATTGTGTTTGTGCGGGGATAGGGCAAATAGGCGACGATCAGAAGAAAACTGAACTTGGTTTCCTCCTATTGCCGGCGCGCGGCGGCTTTCAGGGGCTTCGTTATCCGTTCTAGGCGGTCTTTCGCCGACTGCGCGGTAATCTTCGAGAGTGTTTTCGCCAGTTGCACGTCCTCCGCCATGTGCTCAGGCGATAAGTGGCGTCGCACAAGATCGCGTAACGCCAATATCATCTTAATGATAGGGCTGGTGGGTCCAGTATCACTGGCCCACACGGTGGGAATACTTGCTTCTTCCGCGTGCTCGATCCAAAAGCCCAATATATCTCCGAAAAGCGCATTTAGCGCCGCGTCGCCTCTGTTCTTCTTGTTGACCGCTCGCACACGATGCGACACCCGCTTTTCCGCTTCCTCACTCCATTCGACCAACAGGCTAATACTCTCTATCGCCGCCATAAGGCGTTCGCGACCTCGATACCAAGTGCCGCCTGTAGTCGTCGTGAATGGCGGCAGGCCCTTGTAGCCGCCTCGTGACGCGCCGATGATTTCGGCCGCGCTCGCAAGTCGGCGAAACGTATCAGCTGCGATGTCCATGCAAGAAAAATGCGGATCGCAGACCGGCGGCAGTTCAAGCGCCAACTTCTTAGCTTTGATCTTGATGTCCCTAAGCTGGTCTCGACTCTTTGAGGGGGGCGGCAACTGTTCCCATCGGTGCGCCGATAGGAACTGGTGTAACAAATCATTAAGCTCGCTTGCCGCAACGACTACGTCCGCGAAAGAGAGAGGTAATCCGTTCTCCGCGACGATAGCGTTTAGGTCAGAACTGGTGCAGAGAACCGTTGACCAATCATGCATATGCACTCCATTGCACGCCCTCAGTATTTGCCGGCCCAGGCGGAAGGCTGCGTATCACTGCGTCCGCCTACGGAGACAAAGATATCTCTTCAACAAAAAACTCCGCTCTGAGATTTCTCATCTGTGCAGCGGTAGCAGGAGTAATGTTTACTGTCGTCCGCGTCCAGGTGCCGGGGCGCAGCCCCCCAGCAAGAGGAATCTCGATCTTATTTGCAGGCAACACTTGCTCGCCGTAGTAGAGCGAACCCTTCACGGAGGCCAGTCTCATGTAGTACGGATTGCCAATCTGCAGGGTAACCCTGTATCCCTCCAAATACGGATCTAAGGTCTCACAGCTGACAAGTATCACAAGATGCATGTCGTCGTCGGTTTGCACCGAACCGAAGCGTCGAGAAGTGCAGTCAACGCGCGCGTAAGCATTGCGCTGCCTATTACCCGTGAATTCCTGCAGGGTGGCTACTGCGCTAACTCTATCCTCTAACCGCTTAACCCGGTCGTTAATCGATTGTGCATTGGCTTGACCTACGAGTAGCGCTGTAACTGTCGCCAAGATCGAAAATGCTATCTTAGTCATAGCCCGCCCTCCCAGTTCGCAAGTGCGTTAATGTCTATTGCCGCGCCATACCCATGGTGCCACCCGATGCCCGTCCGCCCATAGTCCGAGCTGCGCGTCGCTCGCGCCTTCCTGCAAGCGGTATAAGGGAGAGTCCGGGCGACTGTATTTATCGTATACCCAAGCCATGCCGCGCCGCACCTGCTCGGCATTGGCATCGGTCCCGTTGCACAGCACGTAGCCGATTGCCCGCCCATACTGGTCGCGGCCGATTTGCCGCACGCTGGCCTGCGTTTTGAAGCATAGAGCCGCGAGGGACTGCCGCGAACGCGTGCCGAATGGTTGACGGAGTTCCGGGGCGTCGATCTCCGCGAGCCGCACCTTAACCGGCGTTTGCTCCACCAAGACGGTTAATGTATCCCCATCATGAACTCCCACGACCACGCCGGAGAATGCGCATGCCGTCGTGGTGACAAGTTGCAGTATCAGCCCGACAAGAGCGGAACTATCCGCGCGCGTGCTTAGCTGGGGGGTCATGCCAGAATGAGTCGTTGGCGGCAGTAACGTCGAGACGCCTGGCGGACCAAGCCCTAATCTGCAGCAGAGCCTTAGCCCATTCGTCGGGCTCTATCGTTCGCCATCGGGATTCCGTTCGCGGCCAGAGCCGTTTGACCCGGAATCGCTGCACGTCCCGCCACCTTGGATCAGCGGGGTTCGCTTTTTCCGCCCGTTCGTAAAGGACGAGATACGCCGGGATACGGGCGCGTTTAGCAAGTCTCATGATCGCTGTTGCCGGCTTGTGTTCTTGGCCTACATCAATGGCCGTTTCCACGAGGGCCAGCGGCTCCTTGTTCCGTGGTTCATATTCGAGGAACAAGACGCAGTCAGCGTCCACCATGGACACCAACTGCGCCTGTTCCCAACCGACGAAACGACGAATGGAACTCGCTCTGTGCCAAGCTGAGTAGCACAGGTCCCGCGCGCCGTACTTTTCTTCTTGCATGGCTTTCCCGCTTTACTTAGGAAGAGTACCGCACACGTACAGCACCAGTAACCGCGCCGCTGCCTGTAGCTGCGTGCCGCTCATTCTCCGGGCGCACCATGCCGCAAGCTCGGTAAACTCCGGGCCGGTCGGCGGGCGCTCGTCCAGCAACGCCACAACCGGGGCAAGCTTTTTCGTCAGAATGTGCGGCTTGTTCGTCGGCTTGCGGTTATTCATGGTTGGCGCCGTGTATCAAGCGCAGCAGGGGGCGTGGCGGTTGCTCTGCACCAACGGTGTAAACCTGCGCGTTACGCATGGCTTGGATCAACTGCGCCCCAAGGGAAGCAATGCGCTTCCGGCTGTCCTCCGTTATGCGCTTGACGTTGCCGGTAAGCATCTGGCGCAAGCTCACTTCCAGCATCGCTTCGGTCTGCCATATCATCGGCTCCAGCCACTCTCCCGGCGTCTTTCGCGCTGCTTCGGCGTCCTGCCTCGCCGCGCTTTGCGCGTCCAGCCGCTTGCGTTCCGCGGCGTCTATCCCGCGCTCCGCATCAAGCCGCGCCTTTTCTTGGGCTTCATACTTCGGAAGCCATGCCGCCTGCTCCGCTTTCGTTCTGGAGATCTGCACGCAAATTTCGTTGCCTTCCCTGTCCTGCGTGTGTGCCCAGATATACCGCCCGTTTGCCAGCGTCCTAACGGTGCGTCTGCGTACTGGTACGCCATCCTTGCGGACATATGCAATGGCGTCAGTAGGCAACCATTCCGGCTTGGCGATTCCCGCGGCTATAAGCGCCTCGCGGGTGCCGTAGAAGTAAACAGCGTTATAGCCTTCTTCGCGCCGTATATCGGGCTGCGCTGTAGAGGGTGGCGCAATAAACAAACCGCCAACATCGGCGGTCTGTCCTTCCATGTGTTCACGCATGGCTCACCGCCTTGCGCTTTTCGGGCTTCGGCATGTAAAGCGGGTTCTTGTTCGCGTGCTGTATCAGCCGGTCTATTACGTCCTGAATGGTGCGGATCGCCAGCCATGCGCCTTGCGGGGAACCGCCGTCCGGGGCCATGACACCGTCAGAAAGCAATTCCAGCATGGCGTGCATCTGCGTGAGAATGTCGGGGATGCTGCCGCCCTGCATCATCGGGCTGCCGCTGCACAACTTCTCATCAAGCCACGCGGGGATAACGTGCATCGTCGGCGCTTCGGGAGGCTTGGGCTGCTCCCGCTCCTGCGGTTTGTTCGCAAGCCGGTCAGCAAGAGCGGCAATCATGTCCTGCTGTTCCGGCGGAAGCTTGCCGAGATTGACAGTAAGCGTCTTAATTTTCGCGCCTGCCCTGGCCGCTGCGAGGCGTTCCTCGATTGCCTTACCGGCTGCGTCCAGCTCGGCCGGCGTAAGCTCTTCGTTTTTGGCGCGTTGCTTCCCTGCTTTAGAATTGGCGTTAGCCATGATGCATACCTCCTATCTAGGTTGCGTTGTGGTTAGGTCGCCCGGGTGGTACCAGCACCCGAGCGGCCGTCTTACCGGATACTGTCCGGAGCAGTCGTTCAACTAATCTAGTTTTGCGTTAGCCTCTACTGGTGTTCTCATCAGTCGTAGCCGCCGTTAGCTGTGGAAACCATTGCTGGTGGTTCCCATGAGCTGTTCATTGGCCCGGTGATATTTCTCCCCTTACCGGTTGGCCGCTTACGCCACTGTTTCTCCAGCTTGGACTGGAGCAAAGCTAATCACTTTCGCATCCTCGGGCCGCGTCTCGCAGTATTGCGCCCACGCAGCCATGAGGTGGCGGCGTTTGTCGAAAAGATCGCCGCGCCTATAGGCCGCTTCCGTGTCGTTCCCTATTTCGTGCGCCAATGCCATTTCCACGACCTCGCGCGGGTGATTTGACCGCTCATGCGCCCAGTCCGTGAAGGAAGAGCGAAAGCCATGCGGAACGAACTCTCCATAGCCCATACGCCCCATTAGTTGATTCATGGTCATGTCAGAGATCGGTTTTCCTTTATGCCCCGCGAAGAGGTATGGGCCGTCGTGAGATTCCAACACGTTCTTGACGAGGGTGACGGCTTGGGGTGGAAGCGGAACCCGGTGGTCGCGTTTGCGCTTCATCTTTGCCGCCGGAATGAACCACACGGCCTGCTCCAAATCGAATTCGCGGCGCTCGGCAAGTCGCACGGGTCCGGAACGCAGTGCCGTTAGCACCAGCAGCTCAAGCGCCCGTGCGCTCGTGGACTTGTTTGCGCGCAGCTTCTCCATAAACTCGTACATCCGGGCGAAGGGCAGCGCCGGATAGTGTTTGATCCGAGCCTTGCTATCGACCTTCGCGAGGACGTGTTCTATATGCTTATCAAACCGCGCCGGATTGGGGCCGGGGTGCAGCTCAAGCGTAATCGCGTAGGCGAGAATGGAGTGAATGCGGCCCAGAACGCGCTTTGCCGTTTCGTGTTTCTCCAGCCAGATGGGCTCGATCGCGTCCCTTACCGCCTGCGTATTGATTTCGGACACGGGACGATCCCCGAGCGTCGGGTAGCAGAAGCGCTCCAGAGTATTAGTCCATTGCCACTCGTGCTTTGGATTAGTCCACCCCGGCTTTTCCTTCTGGATGAACTCCTCGGCGATTTCCTTGAACGTCTTTCGGCGAGACGCTTCGAGCGCAGCTCGGCGAATCCGAGCCCGGCGCTCCTCGATGGGGTCGAGGCCGTCAATAAGGAATTTCCTGCCTTCGGCCGCTCTTGTCCGGGCATCAGCGAGGGAGATGTCGGGGTATGGACCGAGGCCCATTTCCCTGGACGTGGACTTGCCCGTTTTCGTTACCGTGCGGCCCTTAAGCATGTAGCGGAACACCCAAGATTTAGTGCCCGTAGGACCCACTTGTAAGTAGAGCCCGCCACCGTCCGCATGGTATCCGGGGCGCTTCTCATTCTGCACGGCCTTTGCCGATAGCCGTTCTATTTGTCTCGGCATAACCCACGACCCTACCCACAAATTATGTCCGGATATTACTGGACAAACCGGGATTATGCAAGACGCATAAATCTATATTTTACGGCTATTTATCGAGGCTAATGGACCTCCTTGAGCTTTTTTGGCCCGGTAGTTAGAATGCCCTCGTCTCCACCAACTTCTGAGGGGCACCGTCCGGTGCCCCTTTGCAATTGGGCCGCAGGCTTCGCCGCCATCCGCGGTCGGCATGCCACCGCCGCCACCATTCGCGTATTTGAAGTTCGCGTCCCGTCTGGCGCCGCCTCCGGGATTCCGACGTCTCAAGCGGCAATGCCGCCGCACGATGATCCCGATTTCGCGCCTGCGTCCATGCCGGGATAGAATCGCACCGCGCTGCGCCTGCCGCGGCATCCAATCACTTTCCGTCCCGAGCTGCGGGGCGTTCGATAGAGGAACAAGTGCTCGGGCTCGATGCGATCTACGTGCTCAACGTGAAGGCCTTTCGCGAGCGCCTTGCGTCGATCACCGCGCAACTCGCGCAGTTCGGTCTCGAAGCTGAAGTCATCCACGCCTGGGATCCCGCGGACATCGCGCCGGACATGGAACGCAAGTGGTTTGTTCCGGGGGTGCTCACCATGGCGCAACGCTCGTGCGCCCTCAAGCATGTCGAGGCGCTGCAGCGCATCTGTGCGCGCAGACAGAAGCGTGCGCTCGTGCTCGAAGACGACGCCATCCTCGCCCCGGACTTTGCCGAGGGCGTGCGGCGCGCGCTCGCCGAGGCGGGCAACTACGCCGAGGCGTCGGTGATCTTCATCGGCAGCGGCGGCAACTTTTACACGCCGCGCAGCCAGCGCGAGCCGGGCCGCTATTTGTACCCGGGCGCCCGCGGCCGCTTTGCCGACTCGTACATCATCGGCGATACCGCGGCGCGTCTGCGGCTCGACTGGATCGCGCAACATCGTATCGACGAGCCGATGGACAATCAGTTCGAGACCATAGACCGGCAAACCGGCATACAGATGCTGTGGCTGGAAGACCCGGTGGTGGAGCAGGGCAGCAAGAGCGGGCGCTTCGTGACCGCCATCGACAAGCAGCATCCTCGCTGGCTGCAGTGGCTGCAGTTCCATCTCGAGAAGTTCCGCCGCAAATGGCTGTATCAGCTATGGCGGTGACCGCCGCCGCAGCGGCGGAACGGCCGCACACCTGGGGGGACCACGCCCTCGATGTTGCGCGCATCGGCGCGATTTTTACGCTCGTTGCCTCGACGATGTCGACGGCCGCCACCAGTGTCGGCAGCGCCGTGTTCGTCCTGGCGGTACTCAGCTCCGGACGCATGCATTACGTCGTGCGCGACGGCTGGCACTCCCTCGCGGGCAAAGCGGTGCTTGCCTTCGCGGGATGGGTATTGGTCTCGGGCCTGTGGAGTGCGGTCGATATGGGCGCTGCGCTGCGCGATTTCTGGGCGTGGCGCAAGCTTCTTTTTCTCTTCCTCGTGCTGCCGCTCTTCACCGAAGCCGCGTGGAAACATCGCGCGCTCGTTACGCTCTTTTATGTGTCCGCGGTGGCCGTAGCGCTGTCGTTCGTCTCTATCGCCATGCACGTGCAGTTTCGTCACGGAGAGCCCGGTGTGATGGGCATCGTGCTCACGAACCATTCGGCGCAGGGCATCACCTTCGCCATCGCGGCCGCTGCGGGGTTTTATCTCGCGACCGAAGCGCGGGGAGCGCGGCGCTGGATCTACGCGGCGATCGCCGCCGCGCTCGTCCTCAACGTGCTGTTTTTCGGGCAGGGCCGCACGGCGTACCTCGCGATTGTCGGGATCACGCTGTGTTGGGCCGTGTTGCGCGGCGGCGTGCGCTACGTAACGGTCGCATCCATGGCGCTCGTCGTGCTGCTTGCCAGTGCTTATGCGTTTTCGCCGACGTTTCACGGGCGTGTGATGAAAGGCTGGCACGAGCTGCAAGCCGCCAGCGCGCCATTGAAGGGCGAGACCTCCATCGGTGTACGCGTCGTGTTTGCGAGAAACACTCTCGCACTCATCGCCGAGCGGCCCCTCTTCGGCTACGGGCTCGGCTCGTTCAAGCCGGTGTATGCCGGCTACGTCGACGCGCGGTCTAGCGGGTTCGACGCGCTCCACGCCGGCGATCCTCACAATCAGTACCTGTATGTGGTGTTCGAACAAGGGCTCATCGGCCTCGCCATTTTCCTGGGAATGATGATTACGCTGTTTCGCAGCTTCCCTCGGGATCCGTACGGCCACCTCGCCGCCTGCGCGCTTACCGCCTGGATCATCGGCTGCCTGTTCAACTCGCACTTTCGCACTTTCCCCGAAGGCCACTTTTACGCGCTCGCGATCGCGATATTGGGCGCCACAGCAGCCGGCCGTGCCCGCGTATCGGACCACCACTGATCCGCGTTGGTGATTTGCGGTATTCTCGAAGGCCGCATACCGCCTGACCACCATCCCGACATGATGCCGAACACGATTGCATCAGAATACGGAGCGATGCTGCGCGACAGCGTCGCCGATTTTGTCGCCCGCGCCACCGATATCGCACGGGTGCGCCGCATGCGAGCACAAGGACAAGAGTGCGACCGCGCATTGTGGTCGCGTATGGCTGAACTCGGCTGGCTCGGCATATTAGTGCCCGAAGCGTGCGGCGGCCTCGGGCTGGGCTTGAGTGAAGCAGCCATCGTCGCCGAGGGTCTCGGCGGCGCGCTCGTGCCCGAGCCGTACACGGCGGTCGCTGTGCTCTCGGCCACCGCGCTCGCACAAGGCTCGCAAACCGAATTGCGCGACCGCCTGCTGCGCGAGCTCGCAAGCGGCGAGTCGCTCGTCGCGTTGGCATGGCAGGAAGTCGCCGGCGATATCGACATCGGCGCGATCGACGCGCGCGCCACGCCGTTCGAAGGCGGGTACAGGCTCGAAGGCGTGAAGCGGTACGTGTCGGGCGGGGCTGCCGCAGACGGATATATTCTCACCGCACGCGTGGACGACGATGTCGCCATGTTCTGGGTGCCGCGCCAAACGCCCGGCGTCGATGTGTCGTCAGAACCGCTGGCCGACGGCAGGCCGAGCGCGACGGTCTCGCTCGAGAACGCGCTCGTGCCCCGGGCGCACGACCTTGCCCGGGGCGCGGCCGCGCGCAGCGCTCTCGAAGCGGCGCGCGATGCCGCGACCGTCATCGCGAGCGCGGAGCTGCTCGGCGTGATGCAGCGCGCGCTCGACATGAGCCTCGACTACATGCGCACGCGCGTGCAGTTCGGCAAACCGATAGGAAGCTTCCAGGCATTGCAGCACCGCGCCGTCGATCTTTATATTCAGCGCCAGCTCGCTTCGGCGGTGCTGGAGGACGGCCTGCGCCGATATGCGGGTGCCACGGACGCGCACAGCCGCGCAGTCATCGCGAGTCGCGTGAAGGCGCGCTGCTCGGAAGCGGGATTGCGCATTGCGCGCGAAGCGATCCAGATCCATGGCGCAATAGGCTTTACCGACGAGTATGACGCGGGACTGTACTTGAAGCGCGCGCTCGTGCTCGCGGCATGGCTGGGGAATGCCGCGCTCCACCGACGGCGCTATGCCAAGCTCGCCCTTCAGCACAGTGACAAGTTACAGGTTAATAGTTGATCGTGGCGTCGCGGGCACGCCGCCAGTCTGACCAGTAACGCGTAACCAGTAACGAGTAACGCTCCATGGACATGGACTACAACGCGATGACCGATGCCGACTTCCGGCAGGAAGTGCGGACATTTTTCGAACAGCACTATCCCGAGCACCTGCGCTACATTCTGCGCCGCGCGCGCTGGGAGGAAATGAAGGGCTGGTGGCGTACACTCTACGACAAAGGCTGGATAGCGCCCAACTGGCCGCGCGAGCACGGTGGCATGGGCCTCGATGCGGGCAAGATGGTGATCTTCCTCGAAGAGATGGAGCGCCACGGTGTTGCGCGTCCGCCGGATCAGGGCATTACGCAAGTCGGCCCTATCATCATGAAATTCGGCACCGAGGCGCAGAAGGCGTATTACCTGCCGCGCACGCTGTCCGGCGAGTGCATCTGGTGCCAAGGGTATTCAGAGCCGAATGCCGGGTCCGACCTCGCGAATCTCCAGACGTCCGCCGTGATCGACGGCGACGAGTTCGTGATCAACGGGCAGAAGATCTGGACGTCGATGGCGCATGACTCCACTCATATCTATCTGCTGGTGCGCACCGACAGGCAGGCGAAGAAGCAGGAAGGCATCAGCTTTCTGCTGCTGGATCTCAAGCGACCGGGCATAACCGTCCGGCCGATACGGAACATCGCCGGGCACGAAGAGTTTTGCGAAGTGTTCTTCGACAATGTGCGCGTGCCGCTGGATGCGCTGGTCGGCAAGTTGAACGCAGGATGGACGGTCGCGAAAGCGCTGCTCTCCTTCGAGCGTCTCAACATCGGCAGCCCGCGCCGTCCGCAGTACGCGCTGCGCCGCCTGGAAATGCTGGCGCGCGCGAAAGGTCTCTTCTCCGATCCGGGGTTCGTCGATCGCTACACGGCACTGCATCTCGACATCGAAGATCAGGGCTCGCTCTACAGCCAGTTCGTCGACCAGGTGAAGCGCGGCGAGCCGCTGGGGCAGGACGTCTCCGCGCTCAAAATCTGGGGCATGGAAGCGTGGCAGCGGCTTACCGAGCTGCTGGTCGAGACGGGAGCAGAGGACGGCGTCCTGCAGGGCGTGCGCGACGTGAACGACGTCGACGTCGACTTCCTGACGACCTTTTATTACTCGCGCCCCTCGACCATATACGGCGGGTCGAGCGAGATTCAGCGGAACATCATGGCGAAGTACGTGCTGAAGCTCCCGTAGGCAGCTTCAGCACGTACGTGAGGGGTAAGGGGTGAGGAGTAAGGAGCAGAATCAGCCGGCGCACCGCGCCGGTTTTTACACCTCACTCCTGACGCCTCACTCCTCACCGTGACACGGCATCGCCGTGTCACTGCACCTTCATCGGCAATATCACCATCTGCACGCCCTGCAGATGCAGCCGCTGCTGCAGCGCGAGCGGCGTCTGATTATGCAGCCAGCGCGTGAGGAAGTTGTCGTGCATGAAGATGAGCTTGCTCGCGAAGCACACGCAGTTCGGAAACTCCTGCTGGACTTTTTCCGTGAGCTTCACCAGCTCGGCGACGGGGTCGGTGCCGAACGCGTAATAGGATTTCGCCGCGAGCCCGTGCTTGTGGCAGAAATTGACGTAGTAGCGCAATGAATTTTCGATCTCGTACTGCAGCGTGCGCATCGCGCCGGCGCCGCCGTAGCTCTGTGCGTCCACTTCGCCCGCGCTCAAGAACACGCAGTTCTTGAAGTGATCCTGGAAGAGGCGCTGCACCCACAGCAGCGCGTGCATGCCGATACCGCGATTCTTCCCGACGAAGAACACCGCCGTGGGCTTGTCCGGATCGATGGCGGGCGGATTCGGCACGTCTTCGAGCGGTCCGCGGCTGGAGAAGAGCGCGTCGATCTTGCGCAATTGCGCTCGTGTGTCGTCGTAATGCCAGCGCACCGCCGCGCACATGGCGATCACCGCGCCGGTGATGATCAGCGTCACCCAGCCGCCTTCGTCGAACTTGCCGATCACGAGCACGAGCAATATGCCGAGGCAGACGACGAAGCCGGTGGCGGAGAGAACAAAGCGTTTTTTCCAGTTGCGCGCCGTGCGCCTGTGGTCCCACCAATAAATGCACAGGCCATACAGCGCGATCGCAAAAGTGAGGAACACGTTGATGCTGTACAGCACGACCAGCAGGGCGACGTTGCCCGAGCTCCACAGCAGGACGGCCAGCGCGGCGCCGCCCATGAGCAGGATGCCGTTCTGAGTGACGAGGCGGCTGGAGAGCTCGCGAAACTGACGGGGTACCCAGGAGTCGGCAGCCATGTTGGCGAGTACTGCCGGGCCGCCGAGGAAGCCCGTGTTGGCGGCGACGAACAGCAGTCCGGCCTCGAGCGCGAGCACGACGAGCAGCGCCGTGTGGTTCGCAATCTCGCTCCCGAGGTTGTAATCGCGAATCACGCTGTCGAACACGACGGCGTTGAGCGTCAACCCTATGCGCGGCGTCGCGTCCCACAGCACGTAGAGGACCAGTATCCCGCCTGCGGTAAACGCGAGCGATATCGCCATGTAGGCCATCGTCCACTTGCCCGTCTGCACGCGCGGCTCGGCGAGCGTGTTGACGTTGTTCGACACCGCTTCCAGGCCCGTGTACGTCCCGCCGCCGTGGGAATAGGCGAACATGAGCGTTGCGGCGACGAACATCCATCCGCTGTGCGCCGCAAGCCCCTGCGTTTCCACCAGCGTGTTCGGCAGGATCTCGGGGATGCGCTCGAGGTGCGCGTAGATGCCATAGACGATGAGCACCGCATGAACGATTACGAAGCCCAGGAAGATCGGAAGGAGAACCTTGATCGCTTCCTTGAGCCCGCGCAGATTGAGCACCACCAGCACGCACGTCATCGCAACGCCGAACCAGATTTTCCAGGACTGTGTTCCGGGCGGCAGGAGACTGAACAGCGCATCGGCGCCGCTCGCCACCGAAATCGCGATCGTCAGCACGTAATCGACGATGAGGGCCGACCCCGATACGAGCCCTGCATACGGGCCGATCAGCTGCGTGGCGACCTTGTAGCCGCCGCCGCCGTTGGGGAAGAGCTCGATCACCTGGTTGTACGCGAGCGAGATGATGAACACGGTGATCATCGTCGCAGCGGCGAGGTACAGGCCGAAATGCGTATGGCTGCCGAGCGCGAGATACGCTTCCTCCGGCCCGTAACATGCCGACGACAACCCGTCCGCGCCCAGGCCGACCCACGCAAAAAAGGCAATCAGCGCGACGTGCTGGCGCGTCTCCGGATTCATGGGATCGCGCGGGCGTCCTATCACCCATTCGCGGAGGCGTTTGATGTTCATCGGGGCATTACGATCGGCTTTGGCAAGCTCGCTGCCGCTTGCGTGCTGCGATCCGGTGAGGCGTATCTTGTTGTGGTGAGGAAGATGATGGCGGATTGATATCTGACCGGGGCCGCTTCATCATAGCGCACCTGTGTTTACTCCGCCAAACAGGGTTTCCGAGTGCCAAGCGCGACCCGAATGAGCCGCGCCGCCAAGGCCGCCGCCGCGCCTGCCATCGATGCGGAACACCGTCCGTTCATCGCCGGCGCGAACAAGGCCACGGCCGGCAAGCTCGCCAAGCTCGGCATCCTAAGCAAGTTCGATCTCGTGCTTCATCTGCCGCTGCGTTACGACGACGAGACGCGGGTGTACGCGATCACCGAGGCACCGGCGGGACAGGCGGTGCTGGTGGAAGGCGAGGTGGTCGAGTGCGACGTGAAATTCCGCCCGCGGCGCCAGCTCGTATGCCACATGACGGATGCGAGCGGCGTGCTCACGCTGCGTTTCCTCAATTTCTATCCGAGCCAGCAAAAGCAGCTCGCGGTCGGCAACCGCATCCGCGCGTTCGGCGAGATACGCCACGGTTTTTTCGGGGCGGAGATGGTCCATCCGCGCTGCCGTTCGGTGCTGCACAACACGCCGCTTGCCGATGCGCTCACGCCGGTCTATCCGACCACGGCCGGGCTGGGGCAGGAGGAGCTGCGCCGGTTGATCGGGCGCGCGCTTGCCGATCTCGCGCTCGAGGACACCTTGCCCCCGGCGATGGTGCAGGCGCTTCGTCTGCCGCATTTCCGGGACGCAGTGATGCTGCTGCACAAGCCGCCGCCCGACGTTCCCGACCACGAGCTCACCCGGCGCTCTCATCCGGCGTGGCAGCGGATGAAATTCGACGAGCTGCTCGCACAGCAGCTGTCGATGCGGCTGCATTACCGGCGTCGCAAGGCCGCGGGCGCACCGCCGCTCAAACCGCAGCACCGCCTCACGCGCGAGCTGCTCGCCAACCTGCCGTTCGCGCTCACCGCCGCGCAGCGCCGTGTCCTGGCCGACATCGAGCGCGATTGCGCGCAGCCCTATCCGATGCAGCGGCTGCTGCAGGGCGACGTCGGCAGTGGCAAGACCGTCGTCGCGGCGCTCGCTGCCTTGCAATGCGTCGAGAACGGCTACCAGGTCGCGGTGATGGCGCCGACCGAGATTCTGGCCGAACAGCATTACCGCAAGTTCGGCGCATGGATGGAGACGCTCGGCGTTCGCGTCGCGTGGATCGCGGGCAGCCTCAACAAGCGCGAGAAGGCGGCGGCGATCGCAAGCGTTGCCGTCGGCGAGACGATGATTGCGGTCGGCACCCACGCGCTGTTCCAGGAAGAAGTGCAGTTCGCCCGCCTGGGGCTTGCGATCGTCGACGAGCAGCACCGCTTCGGGGTGCACCAGAGGCTTGCCCTGCGCATGAAGGGCACACGGCCCGGCGAGGGGGCACAGCCGCATCAGCTCATGATGAGCGCAACACCGATACCGCGCACGCTCGCCATGAGCTATTACGCGGACCTCGATGTATCGATCATCGATGAATTGCCTCCCGGGCGGACACCGGTCGCGACCCGGCTCGTGTCTGACGCGCGGCGCGACGAAGTGATCCTGCGCGTGCGCGATGCTTGTCTTGCAGGCAGCCAGGCCTACTGGGTATGCCCGTTGATCGAAGAATCCGAGGCGCTGCAGTTGCAGACCGCGCTCGACACGTTCGAAACGCTCAAGGCGACGTTCCCGGAGCTCAAGGTCGGTCTCGCCCACGGGCGCCTCAAGTCGGACGAGAAGGCCCAGGTGATGGATGCGTTCAAGCGCGGCGAGCTCAATCTGCTCGTCGCGACGACGGTGATCGAAGTCGGCGTCGACGTGCCGAACGCAACGCTCATGGTCATCGACCACGCCGAGCGCATGGGGCTTTCGCAGTTGCACCAGCTGCGCGGGCGGGTCGGCCGCGGCGCGGGGCGCAGCACGTGCATACTGCTGTATCAGAATCCGCTCACGCAGGCGGCGCGCGACCGTCTCAAGATCATCTACGAAAACAGCGACGGCTTTCAGGTGGCACGGCACGATCTGGAGCTGCGCGGCCCGGGAGAGCTTTTGGGTGCGCGGCAGAGCGGTGTGCCGCTGCTGCGTTTTGCCGATCTCACCACCGATGTGGCGTTGCTCGAGGCGGCACGCGATGCCGCGGACAAGCTGCTGCGCGACCACCCCGAAGCGGCGCGCGCGCATCTCGCGCGCTGGCTGGGATCACGCAGCGATTACCTCAAAGTCTGAGAGCGTGATCCGTTACTGGTGACCGGTGACTCACGCTGGCCGATTCGGCCATGTCATGCCAGTCACGATTAACGAGTCACGGGTCACCGCGTCGCGCACCGTGCGGCGCGCGTGCGATAATCGCGCGAGAGAAAAGCAGCTCCCGCCGTGAAATCCCTACTCTACGATCGCTCTTGGGCCAACGCGCCCGTGAACGCCGGCCCCTACCGCTCGTGGCTCACCGATCGGGGTTCCCTCACGCACCGCATCGCAGACCGGTGCGAGCGCTTCCGTATCGAAGTCGTGTTCCAGGGCCTGCGCAAACCGACGCGCGACGAAGGCTTTCTGTTCGCGGATCGCGGCCGCGCCCGTGTGCTGGTGCGCGAAGTGTATCTCTGTTGCGGTAAGACTCCGGTGGTGTTCGCTCACAGCGTGACCCGTCCGCGCGACGTCCGCGGGCCGTGGAGATCGCTGATCGGCCTTGGCTCGCGCTCGCTTGGCAGCGAGCTGTTCACCGATCCGCGCGTGCGCCGCTGCCCGTTGCGTCAGAAAAAGATCGGCGCAGGGCACGAGCTCTACACGCGCGCGCTGCAACGCGCGCCCCACGCGGCGCAGTCGCTCTGGGCGCGCCGCTCGTTATTCGTCCTGCATAAATCGCCTATACTGGTCACCGAGGTTTTCCTGCCCGGGATACTGGATCTGTGAGCGCTGTTGCGGCACGACTGGATGCGTATTACCGGCTGGTGCGTCTGGACCGGCCGATAGGCGCGCTGCTGCTGTTGTGGCCGGCGTTGTGGAGCCTGTGGTTCGCCGCCCACGGTGTGCCGCACGCGAAAGTACTCGCGATATTCGTGGCCGGCGTCTTTCTCACCCGTTCCGCCGGGTGTGCGGTGAACGACTTCGCCGACCGCGAGTTCGATCCGCATGTGGAGCGAACTCGCACCCGGCCGCTCGCCGCCAGGGAAATTGCGCCGTGGGAAGCGATCGCAGTGGCTGGCGTGCTGTTCGGCATCGCGTTCCTGCTGGTGCTGCAGCTCAACCGGCTCACCGTGCTGCTCTCGTTCGCCGCACTCGCCATCGCGGTCGTCTATCCGTTTCTCAAGCGCGTGTTTCCTTTTCCCCAAGCGTGGCTCGGCCTCGCGTTCGGTTTTTCCATACCGATGGCGTATGCCGCGGAGACTGGCGCGGTGCCGGCCACGGCGTGGCTGCTGCTGCTCGCGAACGTGTTCTGGTCGATCGCCTACGACACGGAGTACGCGATGGTGGATCGCGACGACGACTTGAGCATAGGCGTCAAATCGTCGGCGATCTTCCTCGGCCGTTACGATGTCGCCGGCGTCATGGCGAGCCAGGCGTTGTTTCTCGGCATCATGGCCTACGTGGGCTGGCGGCAGGGCCTTCACTTGCCGTATTACGTCGGGCTCGCGATCGCGGCCGCTCTCGCGCTGTACCAATATCGGCTCATCCGCGGCCGCGAACGCCAATCGTGCTTTCGCGCTTTCCTCAACAACAACTGGCTCGGCTTCGCCGTTTTCGCCGGCACCGCGGCCGATTTTTACTTCCATCTCCGCTGAACATGTTTCCCAGCTCCCGCCTCCCGATATGAAATACCGCGACCTGCGCGACTTCATCGCACAACTCGAGCGGACG
>JBLNBW010000278.1:0-8458 GCA_050260255.1 Rhodospirillaceae bacterium
AATACCACCGTCACCATGGCTACGCCGCCGATCCACAGCACAACGCCCATTACGTGCAACGCGCGCGCGATCGCCCAATCCTCCACTTTCGTGTCTTCGCGGCCGCCTACTGCAAAAGCGGCGAGCTTGCCGCGGCCAGATCGAGCCCTGTGATATCGGCTTCGGCTGCGAGCGTGCGCACGTACTGCTCGGTTGCTTTCGCGCGTACCCGCGCGCTGAGGGCGCGTGCGATGCCGCCACGAGTCGCCTCGAACGGCAGGCGCCGGCCTTCAATGCGGCGGTCGATGCGGACGATGTGAAAACCGTAGCGGCTGTTCACGAGCCGCGAAAGGATCCCGGGCTTCGCCGCAAAGAGAGCGTGCTCGAATTCGGGCACGAGCTGGCCGGGTTGTACTTGACCGAGATTCCCGCCCTGAGCTCCCGAAGGGCAATTGGACAATCGTGCCGCGAACTCGGCGAAGCGCTCCGGCGCCTGAATCAGTTGCCCGAGCGTCGCTTCGGCTTGCCGCCGGATCGCCTCGACCGGTGCATTCGGCGTCACGGCAAACAGAATGTGAGCGGCTTGCACGAGTTCTGCGGCGACGAACTGCTGGGAATGATTGTCGTAGAATCTCCGGCACTCTTCCTCTGTGGGCTCGGGGATGTGCACTTCGAGCTGCAGCAGGTCCTCGATGACCGCGTCACAAGCGTCAAGGCCTCCCTCGGATGAGAGGCCGCACATGCGCGCACGCTGCAGTAGCAGTTCCCGAATTGCGAGCGCGCATGCTGCGGCGGCGTGCGGATCGGGCGCGTCAGGGTGATGCATTGCCTCTGCTGCGATCTGTTCGTCGCCGATCGCGACGTTGTTGATCCTGATCATCGGAGCCTTCGTTGTGGAGCTTGCCGAATGGTAGCCGCCGACCGTGGGCGAGATTTGATCCAGATCAACAATCGGCGTCACTGCGCCGAAATCAGATCTGATGGTTAACTACTATTATTTTTCAGTACACTGAACATACAAGTTAAACCATTACATGACGAATTAAAGCCAAGTCAGCGACGTTGGAGGACCCACAAAAGACTACGGCCGGTTTCCCGGCCGTATACGTATGATGTGCTAAGCGAGCAGCAGTCAGCCGGCGATAATCCTGCTAAACCACCCTGCCGATGGCTGAGTTACGGCGGCGTGGCGGGCTGCGAGCTCGTCGCCATCCAAAAACGTATGCCCGTCGTCGGTGATGACAGCGTCCACGCCGCCGGTGTCGATCAGCTCGGAAACCGCCGAGGAGGACAATCCCAGCCACTCCGCAGCGAGAACCGGCGTAAGAGTAAAACGGGTGAAATTCGAATCCTGTCCGACCGCGACTTCGAACCGCCGCACGTCTTCGAAGCGATAGACAGCCATCCCTTCACCTGTGCCCGTAGTCAAGACTCCGGCCATGCTATGTCACCCGTTGACGACGATTTAAGGCACTAGTTCACGTATTCCAATGCAATAGCGTTCCTTTCGTATGCGAGCGTCATGATTGACCCTCATCTACATAAAAAAAGCCGACAGCGATCGCTGTCGGCTTTCTGGTCGAAATAATGCTGGTTAGACGCGCTCGAGGATAGCCGCCATACCTTGCCCACCGCCTATGCACAGGCTGACGAGCGCATAACGGCCGCCTGTCCGTTGAAGTTGGCGGGCGGCGGTCAAGGCGATCCGTGCGCCGGAAGCACCCAGCGGATGACCGACGGCAATCGCGCCGCCGTTGGGATTCACCCGGTTGTCATCGAAGGCGACGCCGAGGCCTTTGAGACACGCAAGCACCTGCGCTGCGAACGCCTCGTTGATTTCGATCACATCCATGTCCTTGATGGTGAGGCCGGCGCGCGCGAGGGCCTTCTTCGATGCGGCGACGGGTCCTATGCCCATGATTTGGGGGGGCACACCGGCCGCTGCGCTGGCGATCACGCGGGCGATCGGTTTCACCCCCGCCTTCTCGCCTGCTTCTCTCGTGCCAACCATCAACGCGACCGCGCCGTCGTTCACGCCTGAGGCATTGCCCGCTGTCGTTACGCCGCCCTCGTACAGCGATTTCATTTTGGTGAGCGTGGCAAGATCCGTCGTCGGGCGCGGATGCTCGTCCTCGGACACCGGGGGAACCGGGCCTTTGCGCGTAGGCGGCAGCTCGACGGGCGAAATCTCCCCGTTGAAGAAGCCCTCGCCCTTTGCGGTGGCATAGCGCTGCTGTGAACGCAACGCAAACTGGTCCGCTTCCTCCCGCTTGATGCCGTATTCACGCGCCAGCGTATCGGCGGTCTGTGGCATCTGATCGTCACCAAATCGCTTCACGAGCCTGGGATTGGAAAAGCGCGGACCGATCGTGCTGTCATACAGCTTGACGTCGCGACCGAAAGCCGATTCCGAGCGGCTCAGCACCAGCGGCGAACGGCTCATGCTTTCGACACCGCCGACCAGGAAAACATCGCCCTCGCCTGCAGTGATCGAATGAGCGGCGTGCACGAGAGCGCCGAGCCCGCTCGCGCAATTCCGCTGGAGCACGGTGCCCGGGACTTCGATCG
This sequence comes from Rhodospirillaceae bacterium, assembly GCA_050260255.1. Classification (GTDB taxonomy): domain Bacteria; phylum Pseudomonadota; class Gammaproteobacteria; order Burkholderiales; family SG8-41; genus JAQGMV01. Next base: position 2,548 of record JBLNBW010000278.1, read on the forward strand.
GGAGCTCGGCGACCAGTGCGGCATGGCGTGCGACGCAGCGACTGTCCTCGCCACCCTGATTGGCACAGCCGACAACGACGTCGTCGATTTGCTCTGGCTTGAATGCGGACTTCTTCATCACCGCCTTGATCACTTCGGCGAGCAGATCGTCGGGGCGCACTTTGGCGAGAACACCGGCATGGCGGCCGAATGGCGTGCGCAGACCTTCGTAAATGTAAGCATTCAGCATATGGCGTTTCCTTTTCTAGACATCGGACGAGTGCGTTGCATCAGGATTCGGGGGTCAGCGCAGACACGCCGAGCTTCGCGCGACGCGTGAGCCAGATATTGGGACGATAGCGCGGGTCGCCGTAGATGCGATACATCGACGAGAGCACGCGGTACACGCGGTCGACGCCAATGACATCCGCAAAGCGGAACGGACCATTCGGATAGTTAAGACCCAGCGTCACGGCTTTGTCGATGTCGGCCGGGGCAGCGGTACGGCTTTGCGCAATCGAGCATCCGATGTTGACGATCATCGCGACGACCCGCTGCGCGATGAACCCGGCGCTGTCTCTGCAAACCGTCACCGGCACGCCGTCCGACGCAAACAGTCCGTGCGCGGCATCGCGGTAAGCTGGATCCGTAACAGGCGTCGTCATGACGGTGCGACGCTTCACCAACGGAAACAACGTATCGATCGCAACGGTGCGTTTAGGATCGAGCCCTTGCTCTACCGCCGTTGTCGTCGCGTCTTCACCGATCGGAGTGACGACGATCAGCGCGCGATTGCTCGGTTTCGCTCCGCTCTCTACGGTTGCGCCCATCTTGCTCAGCAACGAGGTGATCGCCTCGTATCCCAGCCGCTCAGCCGGACTCACCCACACGCTCTCCGGCCGCGCTGCAGGAGCGGGTTTCTCCGCCCGGACGATGGGCTTCATCTCGGCATCGTAATCGTAAAAGCCCTTTTTCGTCTTGCGCCCCAGTATCCCCGCTTCGTAACGCGATTGCATGATGAGATTGGGGCGGAAGCGCGGCTCATGGAAGAACTGGTTGTAAATGAGCGCGGACGCCGGCTGTGTGACATCGAGACCGGTGAGCTCCATGAGCTCGAACGGCCCCATGCGGAAGCCACAGACGTCGCGCATGACGCGGTCCACATCGACGAAATTCGACACCCCTTCGTACACCAGGTGCGAGGCTTCGAGCGTGAAGCCGCGGCCGACCTGATTCACGAGAAAGCCGGGCGCGTCGGTGAGGCGAACCGGCTCGCGCGTCATGCGCTTGCCGATTGCCATCAGCGCTTCGCTGACCCAGCTCTCCGTGAGCAGTCCGTCGATCACCTCAACGAGCTTCATCAGCGGCACGGGATTGAAGAAGTGGAAGCCGGCAAAGCGTTGCGGGCGCTTGAGCTTAGCGCCTATCGTCGTGACGGACAGCGAAGAGGTATTCGTCGCCAGGATGCAATCCGGAGCGACGATTTCCTCGAGTTCCGCGAACAATGCGCGCTTGGCATCGAGATTTTCGACAATCGCTTCGACGACGACATGGCATGCCTTGAATTCGGCCATGCTCTGGACGACTTTAATACGTCCGACGGCTGAAGCCGCATCGGCAGCCGTTATGCTGCCCTTCTCCGCCGCACGTCCGAGCATTTTCTCGATGAAATCGCGGGCCTCCTGCGCTGCTCCCGGTCGGGCATCCATCATCAGCACATTGATGCCACCGGCTGCTGCAACTTGCACGATACCGCGGCCCATCGCGCCGGTGCCTATGACGCCGAGCGTCAAATCAGTTCTGTTCGTATCTAAAGCCATAATTTCCCCAGCTCAAATTCACTTCGTGTATCAGCGGCCTTTGAAAACCGGCTTGCGTTTCTCCATGAACGCAGTCTGTCCTTCCTTGTAGTCTTCGCTCGCATAGCATGCATCGACCATGCGCTGGCACCGCTCCAGATCGCGGTCAGCAGGATCTTTTGCGTACTCGAGCAAGGCCCGCTTGACCGATGCAATAGTAAGCGGCGCGTTGTTCGCGATCGTGTTCGCATAATCACGCGTGTACGTCTCAAGCTGCTCGACCGGAACCACGCGATTGACGAGGTTCATCTGCAGCGCTTCCTGCGCGGTGAACTGACGTCCGGTGAAGAAGATCTCGGCGGAGAACGATGCGCCTACGAGGTCCGTAAGCCGCTTGATGCCGGCATAGCGATAACCGAGGCCGAGCTTCGCGGCGGGCACGCCGAACTTGGCGTCTTCCGCGGCGATACGAATGTCGCAGTTCACCGCCGTAGCGGTGCCGCCGCCGATGCAGTATCCGCGGATCATCGCGATGGTGGGCTTGGGACAATCGCGCAGAGCCTGCGCAGCATTGTCCGCCGTGGTGTTATACAGGCGCACCGCTTCGGGGCTGGAACGCTTTTCCTTGAACTGTGAGATGTCCGCGCCGGATACGAACGCCTTCTCGCCTTCGCCGCGAAGAATCACGACGCGCACTTCCGGATCATTGGCGTACGCTTCGAGGACGAGCGGAATAGACTGCCACATCTCGAGCGATACCGCGTTGTGCCGCGCCGGATTGTTGAAAATGATCCAGCCGATGTGCCCTTCTTTGCGGGCAACGAGTTTTTCCGTCAACGTGGGAATCCCGGGGGCGGCGACATTCATGATATGGACCTCGAAGATTGAGCTCGGAAGCCGGTTAGTTTAACCGATGACGAGGGCCCGGCGAACCGCGATAGAAGCCAATCCGGGCCGAACGCGCCCACATTGCGGAGGCTTGTAAAACTTTAGCTGCTCGGGCAGTGACACCCGCGCTACGCCACGGAGGACAGGCTAGCGAACGACCAGAACGGGAACTTTCGAGTGCGTGAGAACCTTGGCGGTCTCACTGCCGAGAAGCAAGCCGGAAATTCCGCGGCGGCCATGGGAAGCCATCATGATGAGATCGCACTTCTGCTTCTTCGCCGCGGCAATGATCGCTTCGTAGGGCAGCTCGCCCGTAATGACGAGCTCGTCGTGCGCGACGCCCTCGGCCTCGGCCTTGGCGCCGATCGCTTCGAGCATTTTCTGCGCCCGCGCCTTCGCCTCCTTGTCGTAGCGCCGCTGAAGCTCGACCCCCATCGGCATGACAAAGCTTTCATCGGTGATCATGCGCAGTTCGGGAACGACGTGTAACGCGGTGATGCGGGCGCCGAGCGACTTCGCGAGCGCGATTCCCCGCTCTACAGCGCGGTTGGAAAGCTTAGAGCCGTCAGTCGGAAGCAGTATGTGCTTGTACATGCCGGTCCTCCTTGGCTGCTGATCTTAGCCGCACCAACGCGGTCAGTGAGTCTTGCCCTGCCGGTGCAGCGGAACGGGAACAGCGACCACGTCTATGCCCTCGTCGCGCAATGCTTCGACTTCTCGCGGAGAAGCCGTGCCGCGAATGTGGCGCTCGGGCGCTTCCCGATAATGGATCCGACGCGCCTCTTCCGGAAAAGCAGCACCGACATCCTCGGTATTTTCGATAATCGCGTCCACGAGTTTCGCGAGCGCTTCCGGATCCACGTTCGCGTAATGCGTACCGGAGCGGGTATTAGGGCGGTGAGCCGGCTTCTCGACGGCGCCGCGGTTCACGTACGAAGCATGGGGAACGCGCTCAATGGTGTCGTTGCTGCACATCGGGCAGACGAGCAGCTTTTCTTCCCGTTGACGTTCGAATTCCGCGCTCGATGCGAACCACCCCTCGAATCGGTGGCCACCTGCGCAGCCCAGCTCGTATACGATCACCGCAAGTTTCCTTTCTCGCCCGACTTTGCCGCTCAAAACATCGGCACTGCAGACCGCATCATGCCACAACACGCGTTCCCAGCGAAATGCGAACTCTTATCGGCGTCGTCCACGCCAGTACTTGAGCACAAGATATCCACCCAGCATTCCGCCGAGATGCGCGAAGTGCGCCACACCGGCCTGCGTCCCCGTTACGCCGAGGAAAAGCTCGATCGCGCCATACAACGTCACGAAAAGCCATGCCGGGAGCGGCACGGGCGGAAAGATCAGCACGACGGTTCGCCTCGGAAAGTACAGCGCAAAAGCCATCAGCAGCCCGAACACGCCTCCGGAGGCACCAAGGGTCGGATACGGAGGAGCGCCGCTCATACCGGCCACGACGAGCTGCGCGACCGCTGCGGAGACGACGCACGCCAGGTAATAGCCGATGTAGCGTTTGGACCCGAATACGCGCTCTAGGTCCGAGCCGAACATATACAGCGCAAGCATGTTGAAAAACAGATGCGGCGAGCTGCCGTGCAAGAAACTATATGTGACGAGCTGCCAAGGACGGAAGCCGACGTCGACCGGCAGGTCATACGTCGCGGTTGTAATCGGCCACAGCGCAAAGTAGACGATGAGTGTTTGGTCGGCCACCATCTGCAGAAGGTAGACGGCAAGATTCGCTACGATGAGCGCATGCGTAACCGGGGGCATCGAAAAAAACATGGGTACCGACCGTTTGATGAGAGACGCGCAGCCGCGCGCTACGCGATATTAGCGTAAGTGGCGAGGAAGGTGGCCCGGCTAGAACAGCGACAGCCCCGTTGACGCGGCATGTAGACGTCATCGGCCGTCTACGCAGGGCTTGCGATTCGCTGGCTGTCGTAAGAGGCTAGCAGCCCTGGTGCCCACCTCGATTCGGGCCGTCGCTCTGTCGCGATTGACTAGCATCGAGTAACCGCGAAGTCACCCCTGAACCCGAAATGCCTCGCGGGACAAGTCGGATGTTGCAACGTGGTGCCGTTCGTTGAACATCCGCGCGCCAGGAATGATCCACGACACAGTCACCGATGTGGACCCGAATCTTTTATATGGTCCTGCTTGGCTTCGGCTCACTCCAACCCGCCTCCCCTGCGCGAGAATGCACCTGCACCGCAATCGGGGATAAGAGGAAGCAAGAGTTGGATCCGCGATCGTCGCTACACCAAAGTAGAGATCATCAGCGGAGTCGGGAAACAAAAAAGCCCGGCCTCATTCAAGGTCGAGCTTTTCTGTTTATGGGTGCGTGACGATGTCCTTCTTTGGCTGCGGCCGGGACTGTCGTCCCTTAACTTTACGAGCGCACTCGTGAAGTTAGTCTAGCCGCAGCGGGCGATGAGATTAACGAAGAGTTTGATCGCCCGTTGTCGTTCCGAAAATGGGTCGATCGCCAGCGGTGATCCACAAACAAAAACGCCCCAACCGGTTGGCTGGGGCGTTTTCGTTTATGGGTGCCTGACGATGTCCTACTTTCGCACGGGTAGTCCGCACTATCATCGGCGCTGAGTCGTTTCACGGTCCTGTTCGGAATGGGAAGGAGTGGTTCCAACTCGCTATGGTCGTCAGACGTAGCTGTTTGAGCTCACGACGCGGGATCTTCAGATCCTCGTCATCGGAAGCTCGCAATCGGAAGAAGTAAAAGTAGCGTTCAATCGTATCTTGCAAACCTGTTCACCCTGAGCATGCATTTGCTCAAAGTTATAGGATCAAGCCGCACGGTCAATTAGTATCGGTTAGCTTAAGGCATTACTGCCCTTCCACACCCGACCTATCAACGTCGTAGTCTTCGACGAACCTTTAGGGGGATCAAGTCCCCGGGAAGTCTTATCTTGAGGCGAGTTTCCCGCTTAGATGCTTTCAGCGGTTATCTCTTCCGCACTTAGCTACCCGGCGATGCCACTGGCGTGACAACCGGTACACCAGAGGTGCGTCCACTCCGGTCCTCTCGTACTAGGAGCAGCCCCCCTCAAACTTCCAACGCCCACTGCAGATAGGGACCAAACTGTCTCACGACGTTTTGAACCCAGCTCACGTACCACTTTAAATGGCGAACAGCCATACCCTTGGGACCGGCTACAGCCCCAGGATGTGATGAGCCGACATCGAGGTGCCAAACTCCCCCGTCGATATGAACTCTTGGG
>JBLNBW010000279.1:0-12847 GCA_050260255.1 Rhodospirillaceae bacterium
GAACAGCTCCCGACATTCCACGCAATCTGCGACCTCCGACACCGTGACGGGCCCGGCCGACATGAATCCAGGCGACCAGGCGCCTCCCGGCTCTCCGCAAAGCGGCGAGCGAATCTGCCCGCGATGCGGAGGCACGGGCAAGCAGGCAAGCGGCACACGGTGTGAATTCTGCGGCGGGACCGGCAGAGTGATCGAGCTCGTCGGCGACGCGTAGCGTTGCGCCGGCGACGGCGCGCGCGGCCGCGCCGTTTGCCCTATCATTGCGCCATCTCGAACGATGGCAGTCACAGAACAATCATGGCCGCACCGCGTCCCGCGCCCGAACTGCAGGCGATCGCGTGGATCAACAGCGATCCGCTCACGCTTGCGTCGCTGCGCGGAAAAGTCATCCTGCTACATGCGTTTCAGCTGCACTGCCCGGCATGCGTGCAGCTCGCCACGCCCCAGGCGCAGCGAGTGCACGAGCTTTTTTCGGGGCGCGATGTCGCGGTGGTCGGCATCCATACCGTGTTCGAGCGCCATGCCGACGCCGACCGGGCGGCTCTCGAAGCCTACGTGCGCGAGCACCGTTACACGTTTTCGATCGCAGTCGACACGCCGGACGGCAAAGGCGGCATACCGCTCACGATGAAGGCGTATCGGCTTGACGGCACGCCGACCGCGGTGCTGCTGGATCGCGCGGGTCGGGTGCGCATGAAGCGTCTCGGCCATATGCCCGACCTCGAGCTCGGAGCGGCGCTCGGTGCGTTATTGCAGGAGCACAGTCCGGGACGCGCGCCTTGATCGCGCCCGACTGGCTCTGGATTCCGGTCACGCTGGGGGCCGCGATCGCGCAAACGCTGCGCAATGCGGCGCAGCGCCACCTTACGCCGGTGCTGGGGACGCTGGGCGCGACGCTGGTGCGTTTCTTGTACGGCCTGCCCTTCGCTGCGCTGTGGTTTCTCGTCGTCCGCGTCGCTGGCGACGACGACATGCCGGCGGCGAACGGACTGTTTCTCGCGTGGATCGTCATGGCATCCCTTGCGCAGATTGCGGCGACCGCGCTGCTGCTGCGGGTGATGGCCGAGCGCAATTTCGCCTTGGGCGTCGCGTATGCCAAAAGTGAGGTGCTGCAGATCGCCGTCTTCGGGCTCTTGTTCCTGGGCGATCCGCTCACGGCGGTGGCCTTGTTCGCGGTGGTGCTCGGTACATTGGGCGTGCTAATGCTCTCGCCGCCGGATCGCGAGCGGCCGCTGGGAACGCTCGTTTCGGGATGGACGACGCGTCCGGCACTGCTCGGCATGGCGTCCGGCGCGGGCTTTGCCGTCGCGGCGGTCGGCTATCGCGGCGCGGCGCTCGCGCTGGAAGGGACTCCGTTCCTCATGGCGGCGGCGTATACCCTGGTGGCGGCTCAGGCGCTGCAGACCGTCCTGCTCGGCGGCTGGCTGCTCGCGCGCAACGCAGGCGTCGTCGTGCGCGTGCTGCGCGAGTGGCGCCGCTCGGTGTTCGCCGGCTCCATGGGCGCGGTCGCGTCGGCATGCTGGTTCACCGCGTTCGTGTTGCAGCCGGCAGCGCACGTGCGCACGCTCGGGCTCGTCGAGATCTTCTTCAGCTATGCCGTGTCACGTCATTTCTTCCGTGAAGCGATCACGCGTGTCGAGGTCATCGGCATGGCGCTGCTCGCAGCCGCGGTCGCGCTGATCAGCTTCGCGCGCTAACCAGCGTGACCGAGGAGAGAATCTCGTCCGCAGCCCTCCGGCCGGGCAGGATACAGGCGCGCGAGATGAATCGGACATCGGGCACGCGCCGTATGACATCGCGCTGCACGGCATCGGCATGTCACGCCGGTGCGAAAACCAGTGGCATCACGCGGCGGAATTCAGTACGCTCGTGTTCGTCATGGCCAACCGCAAGCCCCGTGCCGCGTCGTCCGCTCGAACGCGCTCTTCCGAGCGAGGAACGACATTCGCGATGCGCATCGTTCCCGCGCGGTCCGACGGGGAGGCGGCGCTCGAGCGCACCGCCGTGGGGAGCGCTGCTGAAATCGCACAACTCAAAGCGACCATCGTCGCCTTGCGCGACACGCTTGAGCACGCCGGCGAGGAACAGCGCGCAGCCGTACAGCACGCGCGCGCCGAATCCGCACAGGAAATCGCCGAGCTCAAAGCGACCGCCGGCGCGCTGCGCGACGAGCTCGAACGCGCGGCGATAGAGCGCAACCAGGCCGTGCAGCGTGCGCTTGCGGGCAACCAGGACGAAATCAGGCAGCTGCGAGCGACTTCCGCGGAGCTGAGGGATGCGCTGGAAGCGGCGCGGATAGCCCATGAGGCGGCGCAGCAGCGCGCCGTCGCCGGTGCACATCTCGAAATTGAACAACTCAAGCGCACCATTGCAGCGTTGCGCGAGCAGCTGGAGGGAGCATCCAATGGCCGTCGATAAGACGCTGCAGCGGGCGGGGAAGCCGATGCCGGGCGCGGCGCGCCGTGAGCGCGCGAACGGGAACGTCGAAGCGGGCAGAAAGCCGCGCGCGTACGATGACAGGCGCATCCGCGAAACGGAGCTTCTGCTCGAGGTGAACCGGCGCATGGCCGCGTACGACAGCCTCGATGACGTACTCGCGGCGCTGGTGGAGATGACGACGGCGGAGCTCGGGACCGAGCGCGGGTCGCTGTTTCTCAACGATCCGGAGACCAACGAGCTTTACTCGCGCGTGGCGCAGGGCAATTTCAGGCACGAGATCCGGATACTGAACAATTCCGGCATCGCAGGGCACGTCTATACCAGCGGCGAGCCGCTCGTGGTGCACGACGCGTACGAGCATCCCTTCTTCAACGCCGCGGTCGACGAGCAGACGGGCTACAAGACGCGCAATCTCATGTGTGTGCCGATCCGCACGGCGCGCGGCGAGATCATCGGGGTCGCGCAGACGCTCAACAAGAAGGCCGGTCGCTTCACCAAGGCTGATCTCTTGCTGTTCCAGGCGATGACGCAGCAAGGCACGCTCGCCTTGAAGAGCGCGCAATATATCGAGCGCATGAAAGCGGTGCGCCAGCAGGAAATGCACTTCATCAATGTCGTGTCCGAAGTGACGGCCGACATCAAGCTGGGCTCCTTGCTGCGCAGGGTGATGAGCGAGGCGACGAAGCTGCTCAACGCCGAGCGCTCGACGCTGTTTTTAAACGACGAGAAGCGGGGCGAGCTGTGGTCCGAGGTCGGCGAAGGACTGGACTCCATGCAGATCCGGCTGCCCAACAACGTCGGCATCGCCGGCGCGGTGTTCACGTCCGGCAAATCGGTCAACATCCCGCACGCGTACGCGGACCTGCGCTTCAATCCGGCATTCGACAAGAAGACCGGCTACTTCACGCGCTCGATCCTGTGCGTGCCCATCGTCAACAAGCAGGGCAGGACGATAGGCGTCACGCAGGTGCTGAACAAGCACGGCGGTCCGTTCACCGATGAGGACGAATCGAGGCTGCGGGCGTTCACGGCGCAGATCTCGATCGCGCTGGAGAACGCGAAACTTTTCGCCGACGTCCAGAACATGCAGAACTACAGCGAGGCCATGCTGGAGTCGATGTCCAATGGCGTGGTCACGACCGACGAGGAACATCGCGTCGTCACCTGCAACAGCGCCGGGCTGCGCATACTGAACGTAGCGCCGGGCGACATCATCAATCGCAAGGCGGATGATTTCTTTTCCGGGGCGAACGCGTGGGTGAAGGAGCGGCTCACCGCGGTGCGCGACAGTCAGGAGCCTGCGCAGACGATGGACGCCGAGCTCACGGTCAATGACGGCACGGTATCCGTCAATCTCACTGCGCTGCCGCTCCTGTCCGTCGAGAAGAAGAACATCGGCGCGATGCTCGTGATCGAGGACATCAGCACCGAGAAGCGCCTCAAGTCCACCATGTCGCGTTACATGGATCCCGGCATCGCCGATCAGCTGGTGGCGTCCGGCGCGGAAGCGCTCGGCGGGCGCAGCGTCGATGCGACAGTGCTCTTCTCCGACATCCGGGGCTTCACGTCGATCACCGAGAAGCTCGGCGCGCAGGGCACCGTATCGCTGCTCAACGAGTACTTCTCGCTCATGGTGGACGCGATACAGCGCGAAGAGGGCATGCTCGACAAGTTCATCGGCGATGCCATCATGGCGGTGTTCGGCGTCCCGGTGCAGCATGCCGACGATGCCGACCGGGCGGTGCGCGCGGCGATCGGCATGATCCGCGCGCTCGAGCGATGGAACCGGGAGCGCATAGGGCGCGGCATGCCGACGGTGCACATCGGGGTGGGCCTCAACACCGACGCGGTCGTCGCGGGCAACATCGGATCACGCAAGCGTATGGACTACACCGTGATCGGCGACGGCGTGAATCTCGCCTCGCGCCTGGAATCGGCGTGCAAGACGTACGGCACCCAGATTCTCGTGAGCGAGTTCACGTACAAAGCGCTCAAGGCGACCTATACCACGCGCGAGGTCGACGTCGTGGTGGTCAAGGGCAAGTCGCAGCCGATCGCGGTGTACGAGGTGATGGACCATCACACCGACGAGACGTACCCCGGGCTCATCGACGCGCTCCAGCGCTTCCGTGAGGCGCTGACGCTGTACCGAAAGCGGCGCTTTGCCGATTCGGCGGCCGCATTCCGCGATGTGCTCGCCATCAATCCCGCCGACAAGGCGGCGAAGCTCTACGTCGCTCGCTGTGAGTACTTCGGCCGTGCGCCGCCCCCGGACGACTGGAACAGCGCGTGGGTGATGGAAGAGAAGTAGAAACAAGCCATCTCATAAGCGAGATGGCTTCCAGTCAAGGCTCGGGCGTGGCGAGCTCTGGCTTGCGCACGACGAGCGCGACGCCGGCGATGCCGATCACCATGCCGAGCATCGCCTTGACGGCGAGCGTTTCACCGAAGATCGCGTAGGCCATGGCGGCGGTCGTGAGCGGCGTGAGATAGAAGAGACTGGAAACCCGGGTCGCTTCGCCATGCTCTATGAGATGAAAGAGCAGGGATATGGCGCCGATCGACAGCACCAGCACGAGCCATCCCAGGGCAAACACGAATTCTCCGGTCCAGCGGACATGCATGGTTTCCGTGGCGTACGCGAGCGGAAGCAGCAACAGCAATGCGGCGCCGAACTGGATGACCGATCCCGCACGCAGATCGAATCGCGGGCAGTAGCGCTTCTGGTACAGCGTGCCGGCCGTGATGCTGACGAGTCCGATGAGTGCCCATACGATGCTCGGCGCATTGAGGCCGGTGAGCGTCACCCTGTCCCACAGCACCAGCACCACGCCACCGAAGCCGAGCACGAGGCCGGTCCATTGGGTCGCGGTGAGGCGTTCCCCGAGCACCGGTGCGGCTGCGAACGCCGTGACGATGGGCTGCAAACCAACCACCAGCGATACCACGCCGGCCGGCATGCCGTGATACACCGCTGTAAAGCAGCCTGCGAGATAGCCGCCGTGCAGCAGCGCGCCGGCCGCCGCGATATGCGCTATTTCGCGGCGCGTTGCGGGCCAGCGCGCGTGAAGCGCAAATGCGAGCGGCAGCATCAACGCGATGACGAGCGCGAAGCGCAGGATGAGGAAAGTAAACGGCTCGGCGTACGGCACGCCCGCCTTTGCGCCGATGAAGCCGGTGCTCCACAGGACGACGAAGACACCGGGCGCAGCGGCAGACCAGCGAGGGAGCGAGGCAGACATCGTATCGGCGAGAGAAGAGTGTAAGGCCGATCGCTGCGACGGCGCCCGGCATAGTCGGGTGCGCATGATAGCGCAGTTCGATGTTCCCTGGAGCCCGTGCGGGTGGCGCATGGCGCGCTACGCGTGCGGAGTGCTACCCTCGGCGCAACCGCGCCCGCTTCAGCGGCGCGCAAGGAGATCATCATGCAACTCGACAAGCTGCCCGCAGGCCCTGCGGTACCCGACGTATTCTATGTGGTGGTGGAGATTCCGGCGTACGGCCCGGGCATCAAGTTCGAGCTGGAGAAGCGATCCGGCGCGCTGCTGGTCGATCGCTTCCTCGCAACGCCCATGTTCTACCCGTGCAATTACGGGTTCATACCCCATACCCTGTCGCTCGACGGCGATCCGCTCGATGCGCTCGTGTTAACGCCGGTGCCCTTGATACCGGGCATCGTCATCGCCTGCCGCGCGGTCGCATTGCTGGATACCGAAGACGACGCGGGGCCCGATGCGAAGATTCTCAGCGTGCCGCTCACGAAGCTCACGCCGGATTATGCGCACGTCGAGGAGAAGGAAGATCTGCCGCCGAGCGTGCTGCAGCAGATCGAGCACTTCTTCACTCACTACAAAGACCTCGAGCCCGGCAAGTGGATGAAGGTCAAAGGCTGGCGGAATGCCGCCGCGGCGCGCGCGGAGATTACCGCGAGCCTTGGACGTTACGACGCCGATCCGTCCAAGCCGAATTTCTGAGGCCGGGCCGGCGGGCGGTCAAGCAAGCGTCAGGGCGAGCGCTCCACGCCACACGCCGCCTTCATCGCGACGAAGCGGCAAGGCGCGTGCGCCGCGCGATGCTTCGCTGTAAACGAGGTTCAAGCGTTCTTCGCGGCTGCGGTCGCCGGGGCGGGTGACGCGATACGCGAATTTTCCGCCGTTCGGCGTTGTGGTCTTGATGAAAAAGCGGCCGTCCGCATCGGTAGTGGCGCGTGCTCCCGTGTCGTGAGCGGCGATCAGCGTTGCGCCCCGAACGGGCGAGCCGTCCCGCGCCACGACGCGGCCCGACATGACGAGCGGCTCACCGTCGACCGGGGCGGCGTAAGCCGCGGAAGCTGCGAACAACGCGGTTGGCGTGGCAGCGGCCGCGAGTCCGGCGATCATGAGCTGCCTGCGTTGCGGAGAGACGAGGGTGCGCTTCACGATCCACTCCTCCTGTGATGTGCCGATACGCGCACATCATACCGTGAACCGGCCCGCGGAGCAGGGACAGGTCTGTGCCGGGCGGGCGCCGGTTGTAGGTCGCGGCCCGGTGGACTAACATGGTCGCGCACTGCAGCCGGGACAGCTATCGACTGCAGGGCCTCCGAGGCGAACCCATCATAACGATCGCGCGGCCGCATCGCGCTGCTGGACACCAAGGAGGCGTATGAAGCTCGTTTACTTCAATGATTTCCGCCTGGGCGTGGTCACGGGCGAATCCGTAGTCGACGTCACTGCGCTGGTGCAGAACATCCCGCATACCGGGCCCGGCGACCTCATGAACGGCCTCATCGCGCGCTTTGGCGATTTCCGCGCGCGGCTCGACAAAGCAGCGGCCGAGGGGCGGGGTGTGCCGGTGGCGCAGGTGAAGTTGCGTCCGCCGCTGCCGAAACCGGTCAACATCGACTGCATGGCGGTCAATTACATGGAAGACGGTACTCGCAAGGCGCCGGCACCCATCAACGCCTTTCACAAATCGCCCGGCTGCGTCATCGCGCACGGCGAAACCATGGTGCTGCCCGACATTCCGGCGACCATATTCGAGGGCGAGGCGGAGCTGGCGGTGGTCATCGGCAAGCGGGCGAGCTTTGTTCCAGCATCGAAGGCGATGGAATACGTGTTCGGTTACGTCAATTTCATCGACGGCTCCGCGCGCGGCGTGCTGCCCGAAGGCAACACCTTCTATCAGATGAAGTCGCGCGCGACGTTCGCGCCGATCGGGCCGTACCTGGTCACGGCGGACGAGATCAAGGATCCCCACAAGCTCCAGGTGAAGCTGTGGGTCAACGGTACGCTCAAGCAGAATTTCAATACCGACGACATGGCCCACAAGATACCGCGCTGCATCGAGTGGATCACGTCGATACACGATCTCGAGCCGGGCGACATACTCGCCACCGGCACGAATCACCGCGGGCTCTCCGCGTTCCAGGACGGCGACAAGGTAGATCTCGAGGTCGACGGGCTCGGACGTTTGACCGTGAGTGTGCGCGACGATCTCAAGCGCACGTGGGCGCGTGAGACGCGACTCGAGCGCGAGCAGCGGGGCCTCAAGGGAACAACGCCTCAGCTCACCGGCAAGTACGCGCCCAAGCCGGCGTGACGCCCGCGGCGCGCCTGGGCTACCCGACGCCGTGCGCGCACACCGGACGCGTGCGCGCATGTAACCCGGCGCGCAGCAGCGGCAGGTGTTCTTCCGCCGGCGCCGGGTGGGCGACATAATATCCCTGCATTTCGTCGCAGCGGCATTGCCGCAGGAATTCCAGCTGTGCGTCGTTCTCCACGCCTTCCGCCACGACGGCGAGGTTGAGGCTGTGCGCCATGTTGACGATCGCCCGTACGATGGCGGCGTCATCGTCGTCGGTGTCGATGTCGCGCACGAAGGAGTGGTCTATCTTCACGGTGTCGACGGCAAAGCGCTTCAGGCTCGCGAGGTTCGAATAGCCGGTGCCGAAGTCGTCGATCGCGATGCTGATGCCCGCCTCGGTGAGCGCCTGCACGCTCTGCACGGCCTCGGACCGGTCCGCAAGCAGGCTTTCGGTGATCTCGAGCTGCAGCAGGTGCGGCGGCACGCCGTGGCGGTCCAGTATCTCGCGCACGGTGGCGACAAGCTGGGCAGCGCGGAACTGGCGCGGCGAGAGGTTGACCGCTATGGGCACCGCGTTCACGTTTGCCGCCTGCCATGCGACGAGTTGACGGCAGGCCGCCTCGATCACCCACTTGCCGACCGGCACGATGAGGCCCGTTTCCTCCAGCACCTGGACGAATTCCCCCGGCATGAGCAGCGTGCCGTCCCCGCGCTGCCAGCGCAGCAAGGCTTCGAACCCGGTCAGCTCGCCGGTCGCAAGGCGCACCTTGGGCTGATAGTGCAGCAGAAACTCGCCGCGTTCGAGGGCCTGTCGCAGCTCGTTGCCCAGCGTGATCATCGCGTGAGCGTGCACGTTGATATCCGGCGCGTAGAACTCGTACGTATTCCGCCCGAGATCTTTCGCGCGGTACATTGCGGCGTCTGCATTGCGGATCAGCACGTCAGGATCCGTACTGTCTGCTGGGCACAGCGTTATGCCCACGCTCGCGGTGACGTAGAGCTGCATGCCGTCGACCTCGATGGGATCGTTGAACGCGGCAATGATCTTCTGCGCGACGCGGCGCGCATCGGACGCCTGCTTGAGGCCTGCCGCGACCACCGCGAATTCGTCGCCGCCGAGCCGGCCTACCGTGTCGTGCCTGCGGACCGCCTGGGAGAGCCGATTGCCGACGAGCTTGAGCAGCTTGTCGCCTGCCGCATGACCCATCGTGTCGTTGACGTACTTGAAGCGGTCGATGTCGACGAACAGCACCGCCGTCGTCGATTCGTTCGCGAGCGCATGTGCGAGCTCGGCCTCCAGGCGCCGGTAGAACAGCATGCGGTTCGGGAGGCCGGTAAGGGCATCGTAGTGGGCCAGACGCTTGAGCTCGCCTTCCGCAGCCTTGCGCTCGCGGATGTCCTGCGCCACGGTCACGAAGTGCTGCGGGTTGCCGTGGAGATCCCGTACGAGCGAGGTGAAGTGTTCGACCCAGGTCAGCGTGCCATCCTTGCGCAGTAGCTGCCGCTCGCGGATCGCATGGTTGATCTCGCCGCGCATGAGCCGGTCGCGATTGGCGATGACGAGCTCGATGTCCTCCGCCGTATTGATGTCGGCAATGGTCATGCCGAGCAGCTCTTCGCGCGTGTAGCCGAGCAGCTCGCAGTACTTGTCGTTGACCTGCAGAATACGCAGGTCCGGCGTCGAGAACAGGATGCCGACACCCGCCTGGCTGAAAGTCGCGCGCAGTATCTGCTCGCTCAACGTGAGCGCCTCTTCGGCGCGCTTTCGCTCGGACACGTCTTCGACGACGCTGATCACGAACACGGGCGCGCCGACGTTGTCCCGCACCACGGACATCGTGCGGCGCACCCACATGACCGAACCGTCTTTCCGTATCAACCGCTTTTCGCCTGCGATGGCGGCGACCTCGCCTTTGAGGATGCGCTGCCGGAATGAAGCGCCCGTGCCGTAGTCCTCGGCCGGCGTGATATCGCGTATCGATTTGCCGTCGAGCTCCTGCCGCGTGTAGCCCAGCATCTTGCAGAACTTGTCGTTGACGTCCACCAGCACGCCGTCGAGCCGCACCTGCGTGATGCCGACGGCGGCGTTGTCGAAAATCGCGCGATAGCGCTCGGCAGTGAGCTTGGTGTCCGTGATGTCGTCGTAGACGGCGACGATGTAATCCGGGGCCCCGGAGGCGCTGCGCACGACGGAGAGCCACCGCTTAACCCAGATGACCCGGCCATCCTTGCGCAGAAAGCGCTTCTCGTCGATCTTGGTCGCGATGTCGCCGCGCAGCAGCGCGCGGCGCACTTCGGAGGCGACGTCGATGTCCTCGGGATACGTGAATTGCGCGCTGGTTCGGCCGACGATTTCGCTACGCTCGTAGCCGAGCAGTTCGGACCAGCGCGCATTGACGTAGGTGATGATGCCGTCGGAATCGATGTGCGATACGCCGATCGCGGCGGCATCCAGAGACCGGACCGGGTCTCGCGGAAACGCGCCCGCGGTATGCTCCGCATTCTCTGCGTGGCTCTCCTCCATCGCGACTCCTCACCTGATGACCAGCATTTAGTTGTGTGACGGCCTGCGCGCATTTTTCTATACGGCCGGGGCGGCGTCCAGCCTCATGGCTGCGCTCGCCGAGAACGCGCCGCGCGGACGCCACATTGCGTGCGCGACCGATGCCGCTTGTTGCGGGCCGCACGAAGGCGCGTCGCTGGTGGATTGCCGCTCCGACGTGACGTGCTTCTCGTGCGGCGCGCGGCGCTTGGCGGCACACTCACTGTCGCGCGCACAGGGAGCTTGATTTACGTCAACCGACCTGTCATCGCGATTGGAAACACTGTCGCAACCGGAAGATAAGAGCTCTCGCCGACCGTGCGAGGCAGCCAAGGGGGAACACGTGAGAACGCACTGCTTCATATCGACGACATCGGCCGGCGCGCGGGGCGCACGCTGGGCGTGGCATACCGCCGACCACAACGGCGTGTTGCGCAAGCACTCGAACACGGAATTCGAGGACTTCAACGCATGCGTGGATGACGCGCGTGCGCACGGCTACTACCACGTCGAGGTGCCGCTGCTGCACTGGAGCGCAACCGACCGGCCGGGGCCGCGAGCCGCGCCGGTGCAAGCCGCAGGGGTCGACGGCCGAGACGACGAGGCGTCCAGGGCGCAGGACACCGAATAAGCCGCAGGCGGGCTGCCGAGCGGACGGCGAGAGCCGCTCGGCGCTCATCGCGCGTCACGGGCGGCGTCAGCAGGGCCGCTGCCGGTAGCGAGGACGGTCAGGCCTTCGGCGCAACCGTCAGTCCGCGCACGCCGTTCTTTTCTATCGTGCGCGCGACGAGCCCCGTCGCCTTTACGTCTTCGATGAACTCCTTGAGGTACTGCGCGCCGGCAGGACGGCCCTTGGGCGTACCCGCTGCCTGCTGGACGGCCGTGAATCGTCCATCGATGATGCGCGAGCCGGGCAGCTGCTCGTGGTCGGTGACGAGGCGCGGCTTGAGGCCGGCCAGGGCGTCGAGCTTGTCGTTCACGAACCGCTTGAACGCATTGTCCGCACCCTGCTCGAGCACCAGCTTGGCGTGCTTCAGCGTACGGCTGAGATAGAGCTCGTACGCGCTTTTCTGGGGCACCGCGACCCGCACCCCTTCGCGGTCGACATCCGCTATGGTTTCAAGCGGCGAGCCCGGCGGCACAAGGTAGGTCGCTTCGATTTCGACGTAAGCGGCGGTGAAGTCGATCTCGTTGGCGCGCTTGGGCTCGGCGCCCAGGAAGCCCACGTCCCAAACGCCTTTGCCGGCTGCCTCGGCAAGCTCGCCCGGCGAAGGGAAGCCGACGATTTCGACCGGCACGCCCAGCCTGCGGCCGAGCTCACGACCGAGGTCGACGGCGACACCGCGTGCTTCGCCTGTGGCGGGGTCCTTCGCCGTGAGAAGAAAATTCGAGAAGTTGATGCCCACGCGCAGCTTGCCGGTGGGTGCGAGATCGGAAATGACGGCGGGTGAAGGCTGCGGCATGGCGGCACCTGGTTTTCGGTTTCGAGAAGCGGGCATTAGACACCGAGTGGCCGCCGATTGTCATCTGCTGCGCGCCCCGTTGCGCTGTTTTCCGCCGCGTCTTGCGACTCCATTGCGCGGGCGAGCATCGCGAGCTCGTTCTCGGTCAAAGTGCGCTGCGCGGCTTCGAACAGTTCGCGCTCTTCGAAGCGCACATGCGTGTGCAGGCGTTGCGCGAAGCGAGCAAGCCGCCACCGCACGGGCAGCACGGATCGGTCGCAACCGCGGCGATCATTTCATGTTGTGTCGTGGTGCGCTCGGTAAGCGCCCGCAGCCCTGCTTCGGCGAGCGCGGGTAGCCAGACGCGCTCTTCGACGGCAAAGTGGCGCCGGAGCTCGGCATGCCAGTACTCGTCGACGTTGGCAGTCCACGACGAAAGCTTAGAGAGTGCCTCAGCATGCGCTGCCCGTTCGAGCCGCGCTGCAAAGCTCAACGCGTCTTGATGCTCCACGGACAACTGTCGCAGATGCGGCGATCGTTTCATGGTCTCTAGACCAGGCCAAAAAGGGCGGCTGCGTCGCGCAGCGCGCCCCGGTGATGCGAAGCGGTTAACCGACGACGTGGAAGTCGATGATGATCTCGCCGCGCTGGCGGTTGACGTATTCGGCCCTTACCTGCTCGCCGAAATGCACCTGGATCTGCTGCAGCAGCGGCAGCGGATCGTGGTCGTTGGCGAAGCGCATGGTCTCGCCGGGCTGCAGCGCGGCGAGCGCGCCGAAGATCGCCGCATGACGGAAGCGCTTTGCGATGCCGCGTGCGTCGAACTCGTAGACGGCGTTGGCGTTGGTGCTGCAGGAAC
>JBLNBW010000280.1:0-5256 GCA_050260255.1 Rhodospirillaceae bacterium
AGGCGCAGCCGTCATGCCGACCTTCGGTATCAGCAGATAGCGCGGGTGCAGCACGCGTATGCCGTTGCGGATCTCGGCATGAGGGGCGCGCGCGTACATCGCATAGCCTCTGAAGCGAGGATGTGAGGACGGAAACCATGGCACCGGGGCGAGCACGCGCGTCTCCACCTGCCCCGTGTTCACGACGTGACGCAGCCGTGTTTCCACCGGCAGTCCGTGGTTGGGGCACGCCTCATTGGGATACAACGTAGTGAATGTCAGCATTTTCATGGGATCACATTGCTCCCATCAGCTGCTCGTAAACGCGGCAATACGATCGTCCGCCATGCAGCACGTCGCTCGTCGACACGTCGCTTTGTGCCTGGCTGCCGCCTTCCCGGGTAGCTGTACCCACCATACTGTCGGCACAGGAAGTGAGCGTCACCTTGGCGGCCGGCACACCGCGAACGACCATCTCGCGGCGCAGCGCTTCGCATGCCGTCATGACGGCATCCGCGCGTTTAAGGACCCAGGTCTCTATCCTGCGGCTCACTGCCGCAGGCAAATCGCGCGTCCTCGATCCGCCCGGATCGAACGCGCGTACTTCGTACACCACCGGTATCCCGAGCCGACGACCTACGCGCAGTGCTGGAATCGCGTTGATGACCGGCGAGTGCGCGTGCAGGATATGCGGCCGCACGCGGTGCGCGAGACGCTCGATCCGGTAGGCGATCTCGCCCATCGACTCCAGGGCGGCAAGAGCCGGGATGCTTTCGAGAATGCCGCCCGGCTGCGGTGTGCGGTGGAACATCCATCCGTCGATGCGTTCCTCGGTCGCGGTGCCCGTGCCCTGGTTGGGCCCGGTGAGCTGGAACGTCTCCCAGCCGAGCGCGCGCTGGGACGCGAGTATCTGCAGCGTCTGGCGCGCGTAGGTCGTGTCCAGCGGAATCGAATGGTCGAGGATGTGTATGACGCGCATATCACGCCCCGAGCAGCGGCCGCGACAGCTCGCCCGATGCCGTGCTATTCCAATGGAGTGCTATCCCGCACATGGGGCGTCCGCCTTTCGCTCTTCGTGACGCTCCCCGGCCCGCCGACGCGCTGTCGGCAGAGACCGCTCGTAGAGCTCCAGGTACTTGTGGACCATCACGTGCAAGCCGAAGCGCTGCTCCGCCAGCCGGCGCGCTGCGGCTCCATGGCGGACGGCCATGTCCCGGTCTTCGACATAACGGGCGATGGCTTCCGCCAACGCGCGCGAGTCACCGGCCGGGACGAGCATGCCGGTCGTGCCCTCGTCGACGAGTTCGGGGTTGCCTCCGACGCGCGTCGCCACTACCGGAAGTCCGGCCGCCATCGCTTCGAGCACCGTATTCGAGATGCCTTCCGCGAGCGACGGCAGGACGAACACGTCCAGGTCGTGCATGAACCGCGGCACGTCGTCGCAGATGCCCGGCAGCCACGCCGCGTCCGCTGCGCCCGCGCGCATCAACAGCGCGAGCGCTTCTTTGCGCAAAGCTCCGTCTCCGGCCATGGCGAGCCGCAGGCTCACGCGTTGGCGAGGCAACATGTCGCGCAACAGCAGGAATGCGCGGACGAGATTCAACGGATCCTTCACCGCCTCCATCCGCAACACGGTTCCAATGACGAACTCATCGCGGTTGGCGTTGGGGCTGCGCGCACGAAATCGTTCCGTATCCACGCCGTTGTAAATCTGCACGACCCGCCGTCCAGCGACGCCCACAGCGGTGGTCAGATAGCGTGCGAGATCGGCGGATACCGCAACGTACCGGTGCACCAGGGGCCTGAAGAGGTGACGTATCCGCTGCTGTCTGCGGTTCGCTCCATTGAGATCGTCCATGTCCCGCCCGTGCTCGCCATGGATGCGCACCCTGCAACCGGCAAGCGCCGCGGCCACGGTGCACTCGAGTGCCGCAAGATTGCGGGTATGAACGATGTCCGGACGCAGGGCGCGCAAGATGCGCCAGAGACGAATCTGCGTGCGTACACTGTTGCCCGGCGGCTTGTGCAGGCAGTACACCGGCACGTCGGCACGCTGGATCCGGCGACGAAAGTCGGAGGCGCCGGTGAGAGAGACGATGGCGTGACGAAAGCGATCGTGCGGCATGTGATTGATGAGATTCACCACGCCGTTCTCGAGCCCGCCGACGTCCAGGCGATAAATCACGTGGACGATGAGCGGCGCCTGCTGGCGAAGCGCATCGCCTGCTCCGCGTGGCAAGTCAGGACGATCGGGCATGTTCCAGCGTCCTCGTGATGCCTGGCATTGCAGCGGCCGCGAATTCTTCGAGCGTCCGGCCCGCGTCGCGGTGATGATCGTCGGCCTCGGCGTACACGATGACCGCTGCGCCGTCGTCTCCCCGCCCCAGCAACCTGGCACGGAGCTGCATGAGCTTCGCGACGTAGCCGTTCGACGTACGCGCGCCATCGATCCAGTACCAGCGCCATACCAGATAGCGCGACCCGGGCCGCTCGATCCGCGAGACGATGACCGGAAGGTTCTGCTGTGCGATCTTGACGTCGTACGTCCGCTCCGAGAGAACTCTCCACGCGTCGGTCCCCGACACGAGTCGATTGAGCGAGCTCACGAGCTCGGGGCCGCGACGCTGATCGCGGTAGTACGCGATGTGCACGCCGACCCGTTTATCGCCGCTCGCATAAATCCCGTCGACGGCGACGCGCGAGGCATAGTGCGGCTGCCATGCGCCCATCCGTCCGTTCTGCAACTGCCAGCCGGGCACGTCGGGCGCCGAAAGCGCGGGCACGGTGCCGGCCAGTGCAGCGTCCAGTTGCCAGGCGGCGGCCGGCCAGACTGCAGTCGCAACGGCTGCCGCCAATGCTGTGCCGAGGAACGCACGTCCCGATGAAGAAAAGCGGTGCGGCAAAAGCGACGCCGGGCGCTGCGGCTGCACTGCGCTCGTGTCTTCCCTCCACATCGATGCGACGCCGAAGAGCAGCAACGTGACGACGGAAAAGAACACCCAGCCGTACAACAGATGATCGACGTCGGCCGCGATCTTGCCGCCGCTTGCTTGCGCGATCATGACGATGAGGTATGCGCGCAGCCAGTTCGCGACGATGGGCACCACGATCGCGGCTGCGATAAACGCAATGCGCCGCCCAAGCCGTCGATAGCGCAAGTAGGCGTACAGCACCCCGCCGGTGACGCACGCGATGAGATAGCGCAGGCCGCTGCATGCTTCCACGACCGACCAGTTGCCCGTCGGCACGGAGATCTGCAAGCCGTCGCGATACACCGGCACCCCCGACGCCTGCAGCGCGAGGACGGTGAAATCGGCGGTTCGCTCCATGAGCCACGGCAACAGAAAGTCACCGGCCGGCACCGCGAAGAGCAGGAACGCAAGCGGGAACGCGAGCAGCTTGAGCACCGTGCCGCCAAGCAACGTCCACGCGACGACCGCGATGGTGGCGATCAGGCTGAATTGCTGAACGACACGCACCCCCGACAGCTCGCCCAGCAGCCAGGCGATGCCAGGAACCGCGAGGAGCGGCAGTGCCCGCAGGTCACGGTGCGGCACGACCTGCGCCAGCTCGTCGCGCTTGCGCCAGATGAGCCACACGCACACCGGAAGCACGAGAAACCCATGCGCGTACGTGTCCGAGCTACGCCATGTATCCACCATGGAAAACGCGGTCGCGTGGTACCAGTAACCGGTCCACAGCAGCATGCCGACCGCGGCGCAGCAGGCGAGCGTCCAAGCAGCGCGTGCCGACATGCGCGGCGCCGCTTGAATAATGCGCTGCGCGGCCACGAGCGGCTCCACGTCCGCCGTCACCGCGACGGGCGGCTCGGGCAGCGGCCTGCGATATTGCGCGCCCGCGGCTCTCATCCCAACCCCCGGACGATGTGCGGGCCGATTGCGTTCGCGAGCGCGAGCGGCATGCGCTGCCATGCCTTGATGAAGTGACGATACCGCGGATTGAGCGGATTGTGCTCAGGCACATGCCGTCCCTTCACGAGCAGATATTCGTAGACGAGCGGCGTGGGCTCGAAGCCCCAGTTCTTCTTGAAGGCGAACGATCCCGTTCCCTGCTTGCTGCGTCCGTAGTCGAAAACGCGTATGCCCCGTTCGCACGCGCGCCGCATGACCTCCCAGTACATGAAGTCGTTGCCCGCGAGCTCGCGCGCTGCCGCCGTCCCGCCGCCGTAATAGGGCAGCACTTCGTCGCGGAAGTAAAACGACATCACGGCCGCCACCACCTTTCCACCGCGTCGCACGGTAAGGATTTCGCAGTCCCGACCGAACACTTCGCGCAGCTTGCGGAAATACGCTCTGGAGAAGACCGGCGTGCCGAGCCGGTGAACGCTTTCGGCGTACGCCCGGTAGAAGTCGACCGTGTCCTCGTCTATCGACGAGGTGAGGCCGGCCTTCATGCCCTTCCTCACCATGGCGCGCTGCTTGCGCGGGATATCGAGCATGTTGCGTTCGACTTCGGCATGCAGCGTCTTGCGGAACGTCACGTAGAGATCGCGATGCTGCCAGGACGGATGGCGCGGGCGCATGCTGCGATATTCGAGCAGGTCGACACACCGCAGATCGGCCAGCGCCCGAGCCGCGTCGTCGAGCGCGCGAGCCGCCTCATCGGTGCGCGCCGCAGTGCCGCCATAAACGCAGAACGGCAGCGAGACGAGCTTGTGGCCGAAAAACGCGCTCTTGATCTCGGCGAGCGGCAGCACGCCCTCGATTTCCCCGCCCGCCTCCGCGTAGAGAAAGTACGTGCGGTGAGAGAACACTTCCTCGATCACGCGCTTCCATCCCGCGCGGTGAAAGAACGTCGCTTCCGGGCAGTGCGACACGAAGTCGTCCCAGCGCGCATAGTCGCGCGACTCGGCCTCGTGCACCCGGATTTTTCGTGCGCTGCCCGGGCGTGGCGAGCCCTGCAGGGGCAGTCCTTCGAATCGAGCGGTGCTCATGCGCACGCCTCCGCCGCAGCCGGCACTCGCGGCAGACCGAACACGCGGTCGACACGGTCCCATTGGAAGTCGGCACAGAGGGCACGTATGCGCCGTTCCATGGCGGAGATGTTCACGTAGTGCCGGAAGCGCGTCTTTGCCCCTATGCCGCCCACGCGCGGCTGGCGGGTGTCGAGCTCCCACGGATGAAAGTAGAAGATGCAGGAGCGGTGTTCGACCTCGTTCACGCGCTTCAAGCACCAGCGCGATACGCCGTACGGGAGCAGGCGGAAATAGCCGCCGCCGCCAGCCGGAAAATTTCTGCTACCGAATCTCACCGTAGT
>JBLNBW010000281.1:0-16720 GCA_050260255.1 Rhodospirillaceae bacterium
CTCGCGACCGAACGAGCGCTGAGCGCCGATGAAGTACGCAGCTGGCTCAGCGTGCACGAAGAGCTCGGGCACGTCACCGTCGAAGTGCAGGCGCGTGCGTAAGCGAGCCGAAATGCTCGCCTCAGCCGCCCGGCGCGCCGCGCTGCACGCTTTTCAGCAGATCCTCGAGGTGCTTGCGAATCTCGTCACGCGTCCGGCGAAACGCGGCGAGCTTATCGTCCTCGGACCCCTGGACGCTCGCCGGATCGTCCATCGGCCAGTGGTGCTGCGTGAGTCCACCGGGCACCAGAGGACAGGACTCCTCGGCGCATAGCGTCACGATCGTGTCCATGTCGCCTATGGGAACGTCCGCGACGGTCTTGGGCCGCTGACCGGCGATATCGATCCCCACCTCCTGCATCGCGCGGACGGCGTACTGGTTCACGGCTTTCGCGGGCTCGGACCCGGCGCTGGCTATATTGACCCCCGGCGGGAATATCCGGCGAGCAAGGGCCTCCGCCATCTGACTGCGTGCGGCGTTCTGCCGGCACAGGAACAGAATCCCGCGCGGCATCCGCCTGCTTTCCTCGAGTTCCGCCATGCTGCCCAAATGCCGGACGTCCTTGCCGCCGACCATGAAAATGACCATCTCCGCAACGTTCGTTGCATGATCGCCGATGCGTTCAAGATACTTCGCCACGGACTGCGCTCGCACGGCGCGGTAAATGTTCCGCGGCTCTTCCATCATGTACGTGAGCAGCTCCCGGAACACCTGCCCGTAGTAGGCGTCCACGAGGCGATCTCGCTCGACCACTTCGGCCGCGCGCTGCGCGTCTTTGTTCACGAAGGCGTCGAGCGCGTCGCGCACCATCGCCTGCACGGTCTCCGCCATGCGCGGGATATCGACATACGGCTTCAAAACGGGCTCGGTATTGAGCTCGACGACACGCTCGCAGATGTTTACGGCCGAGTCGCCTATGCGCTCGAGATCGGTGACGACTTTGAGGCCCGTGGCGATAAGTCGCAGGTCCGATGCAACCGGCTGGCGGCGCGCCAGTATCCGCAGACACAGGTCGTCGATCTCGATCTCCATTCGATTGACTTCCCGGTCCGATGTGATGGTGCGGCGCGCGAGCTCGCTGTCGCGCCTCACCAGCGCCTGCATGCTGTCTGCGATCATTTCCTCGACCTTGGCCCCCATCAGCAGCAGCTGGTCGTGCAGCTTGTCGAGCTCGCTGTTGTATTCGCGATCAGTCAGTAGTCCCATCATCGCCCTCTTCGTGCTACGCAGCCTGCAACGTGAATGAGAATGTCGATCCGACGCCCACGCGGCTTTCCACCGATACGTTGCCGCCCATCGCTTCGACGAAGTGCTTGACGATGGAAAGGCCGAGACCCGTTCCACCGAGCGCCCGGGAACGACCGGCATCCACGCGGTAAAATCGCTCGAAGATGCGGTCGATATGTTCCGAGGCGATACCCGGGCCGTTGTCGGCGACCGAGACGCTCACCATGCCGTCCGTGACGGACGACAGCACCCTGATAGACGACCCTTCCGGGCAGTACTTGAGCGCGTTGTCGATCAGGTTGTCCAGGACGTGCTCCAATACGCGGCGGTCCGCGCGGACCGCGATGTCAGCGACCTCATTGGTAAGCGTTATCGCTTTCAGCTGCGCCCGGTGCGCCAGCTGAACCGTGATCGCCTGCACGGTGGACGCCAGATTTACGGGCTCCAAGTGCAGCTTGAGCTCCCCGGACTCTATCCGCGCAAGCTCGAGCATGTCGGCGACGAGCTGCTCCAGCGTGTCGGCGTTGCGCTCGATGAGGTCGATGAAATGCGCCCGCTTGGCCGCATCGTCCGCAACGTCGCGCAACGTTTCCGCGGCCGCGCGCACGACGGTGAGCGGTGTGCGCAGCTCGTGCGAAGCATTCGCGACGAAATCCCGCCTCACCGCTTCCAGCCGCCGCAGCTCCGTGACGTCGACGAACACCGCGAGCACCGCCCCGGGCGTCCCGCTCAAGGGGACACCGCGCACGAGCAGGCGCCTGGGCGCCGGGGTCGACAACGTGAGCTCGCCGTCGGTGGAAGAGCCGCCCGCCGCGCTCTCTACGATTTTGTTGAGCTCGACGTTGCGTATCAGCTGCAGCACCGACTTGCCGGCTGCGTTGCGCGGGAGCAGCAGCAGATTGCTGAGCGCGCGATTGGCGAGCACGATGCGCTTTTCGGCGTCGACGACCAGCACACCTTCGTTCATGCTGGCGAGAACGCTGGTGAGCAAGTCGCGCTCGGATTGCAGATCACCGATGCTCGCGGCGAGCGTCGTGGCGAGGTGATCCAGCGCGCGCGCCAGTGCGTCCACCTCGTCGTCGCCGTAGCCCCGCGTCCGGACGCTGAGGTCTCCGCCTGCCATGCGGCGCGCCGCCTCCGTGAGCTCACGCAGTTTCCGCGATGTGACATGTGCCGCAAAGAACGACATGCCGACCGCGACCGCGAGTGCGACCAGACCTGCCGCCGCGAGCGCCTTGTGCATGGCATCCAGCGCCTCGTCCACTTCGGTAAGAGGCATCGCGACCCGCGCCACGCCCACCGGGCGCCCCTGCCGGACGATAGGCGCAGCGGCATACATGAGCCGCGTCCCTATGGTCGCGCTGGATCGCATGTCGCTGCCTTGCCCTTGCCTCAATGCCGCGACCACTTCCGGCCGGTTCGCGTGATTTTCGACGTCGGGGAGATCCTTGACGTCGAGCTCGGAGTCGCCGATGACGGTTCCATCGTCCCGAATCAACGTCACCCTCACGCCTGCGGCTTTGCTCGCGGCATCGGCGATCGGGTCCGCAGCCCGGGGATCGGACAACGCCGCGGCTGAAGACTCCACGCGCTGAGCGACCAGGCGCGCCCGCACCACCAAATCCCGGCGGATTTCGTGCGTGAGCTGCACCTCGAGCAGGTTCGAGAGGTATACCTCGGAGGCGACAAGTACGGTGGCAATCACACCCAGGGAAGCGAGGAACAGCTTGCCGCGTATGCCGAGCGCCCGCCGCGCGCGGATCGGCGCCGTAGCCGCCTGGATATCCGCGGGAACGCTCATACGCCGCGAGGCGCGAGCCGGGACGGCAACCGGCGCACCGCCGTGCTCCACATCATGCCTGTCTCGTCCGCCGCCATAGTCATGGTCAACCGAACCGTCCGGTGATGTAGTCTTCCGTCTCTTTTTTCGCCGGCTTGATGAAGATCTGTTCCGTCTGCGCGAACTCGACGAGATTCCCCAGATACATGTACGCAGTATAGTCCGACACCCGTGCGGCCTGCTGCATGTTGTGCGTCACGATCACGATCGTGTAGCTGCGCTTCAATTCATGCACCAGCTCCTCGATGCGCGCCGTGGAGATCGGGTCGAGCGCCGAAGCAGGCTCGTCGAGCAGCAGTACTTCGGGCCTCACCGCGATCGCCCGCGCGATGCACAGCCGCTGCTGCTGTCCGCCCGACAGGCTGGTACCCGTCTGTCGCAGCTTGTCCTTCACTTCCTCCCACAGGGCGGCCTTGCGCAATGCCTCTTCGACACGGTCGTCCATGTCGCTTCGGCCCAGGCGCTCGTAGAGCTTCACGCCGAAAGCGATATTGTCGTAGATCGACATCGGGAAAGGCGTCGGCTTCTGGAACACCATGCCCACCCGGGCACGCAGCAGCGACACGTCCTGGTTCGCCGCGAGCAGATTGACCCCGTCCATCATGACTTCGCCGGCCGCGCGCTGCTCGGGGTACAGCTCGAACATGCGGTTGAACGTGCGCAGCAGCGTCGATTTCCCGCACCCGGACGGCCCGATGAACGCCGTGACCCTGTTCTCGGGAATGGAGAGCGTCACGTTGTGCAGCGCCTGGAACTTGCCGTAGTAGAAGTTGAGGTCCCTGACCTCGATTTTTGCCTTGTCGGTGGCTTGCGTCATGTGACCGCCTATTTGGACCTGCCCAGCAGCATGCGAGCGACGATGTTGATGCCGAGGACGAGCAGCGTGATGAGCGCAGCCCCGCCCCAGGCAAGACGCTGCCAGTCCTCGTAAGGGCTCATCGCGAATTGGAATATCACGACCGGAAGATTGGCCATGGGTCTGTTCATGTTGAGCGACCAGAACTGATTGTTGAGCGCGGTGAAGAGCAAGGGCGCCGTCTCGCCGCTGATGCGCGCAACCGCGAGCAGCACGCCGGTCATGATGCCGGCCTTCGCTGCCCGGTAGGACACCAGCGTGATCATCTTCCAGGTGGGGCAGCCCAGTGCCACGGCCGCCTCGCGCAGGCTGTTGGGCACGAGCTTCAGCATATCGTCCGTCGTCCTCACGACGACCGGTATGACGATGATCGCGAGCGCCAATGCTCCGGCCCAGCCGGAAAAGTGCTTGAGACGCGCCACGTAAACGGTGTAGACGAAAAGGCCGATGATGATCGATGGCGCGGCAAGCAGTATGTCGTTGATGAAGCGGGTGGCCGACGCAAGCCAGCTCTTCTTGCCGTACTCGGCGAGATACGTCCCGGCCAATATGCCGATCGGAGTGCCGAGCAACACCGCCGCGCCGACCATCATGACGCTGCCGGCAATCGCGTTGGCGAGTCCGCCGCTTTCTCCCGGCGGGGGCGTCATGCGGGTGAAGAGCTCCGGCCGCAAGGCTTCGGCGCCTTGAACGAGCAAGGTGAGGATGATCCAGAAGAGCCAGACGAGACCGAAAGCGAGCGCGACGAACGAGAGCGTCATCATCACGCGATTTATTCGACGGCGGCTCCGGTAAATCCGGTTGCCCGTAGCGTTTGCGGGGACTCCCATCGTCAGCTCCGCATCCCTTCGCGCCGCGACAAGCGCAGCAACATCATCTTGGAGCCCGCCAGGACGATGGTCGTAATCAGGAAGAGGATGAGCCCGAGTTCGATGAGTGCCGAAGTGTGTATGTCGCCTACCGCCTCGGTGAACTCGTTCGCCAGAGCGGAAGCGATGCTGTTGCCCGGCGCGAGCAGGGACGCGCTCAATCGGTGTGCGTTGCCGATGACGAACGTGACCGCCATCGTCTCGCCCAGTGCGCGGCCGAGGCCGAGCATGATCCCGCCGACGACGCCGGCCTTGGTGAACGGCAGCACGACATGCCAGATCACTTCCCACGTCGTCGCGCCGAGGCCGTAAGCCGATTCCTTCAGCAACGCCGGCACGAGCTCGAAAACATCGCGCATCACCGCGGCTATAAACGGAATCACCATCACGGCGAGGATGATGCCGGCGGTCAGGACGCCGATGCCGATAGGCGCCCCCTCGAACAGCGCGCCGACGATGGGGAGTTTTCCGAACGTTGCGATGAGCCCCGGCTGCACGTACTGGCGGAACACCGGAGCAAAAACGAACAACCCCCACATTCCGTAGATGATCGACGGTATGGCGGCGAGCATTTCTATGGCGGTGCCGAGCGGCCGCCGCAGCCACACTGGAGAGAGCTCGGTGAGAAATACGGCGATGCCGAAGCTCACCGGAATGGCGATCGCGAGCGCTATGATCGAGGTGACCAGCGTGCCGACGATGGGAATCAGCGCCCCGAAGCTTTCCTGGACGGGATCCCACTCGTCGGAAAAGAAAAAGGCGGCGCCGAACTTGGTAAGGCTCGGCCAGCTCCCTATCGTCAGCGCGACGAGTATCGTGCCCAGCAGCAGAAACACGAGAAACGCCACCGAGCGCGTGACGTTCTTGAATACGGCGTCCATGAGCTGATGCCTCACGCGATGCCGACGATCCGGAGCCGATGCGCTCTCGGCGGCCCGTTGCTCGATCGCTGTTATGCTGTTCATTGAGTGGCCGGCGCTATCCGGTGAAGAAGCAAGCGGGAATGGTCACGCTGGCTCGCATGGGGTCTCGTATCCGACGCCCGCGAGAGTAGCAGGGGAATGTGACAATTGTGTTACAGGCGGTACGAGGCGCGAAAGGAGCGCTCCGCCGTGCCGCGGACGGCTCCAGGCGTTCTGTACGCCGCTGCTGAATGCGGGGCTGCTACGCGGGCACGGGCGACGCCGTCACCCGCAATGCGAATATGCGTTCTACCGCGGCGTTGAACACCTCGTAGCACTCCCGCATCGGGCTGTACGCGGCATCGCGCTCGCGCAGGAACATGGCGAGGATGGAGCGCGCCACGTCGCGCCGGCGCTTTAGATCGGCGAGTCCGTTTATCGGCAGGGCCGTCAGGTGCAGAGGCAGAATGCTGTGCGCGCTGCGGCGCTGCAGGCTTTCGATGTACGCGGCCACCAGGAAGTACGCGTGGTGCTCCGAACCGGCTCGTGCTATCGCGTCGCGGATCAGCATGGTGTTCACTCCAGGTCGTTGGCGGGACACTATGCTATGAACCGAACGTTACAGGCGTATTGCCGCGCAGGCGGCCTGCACGCGGGGGTCAACACTGCGATCCGCGTCGATTCGTACGGAAGCGGTATCCGCCGCCTCGAACCGTCTCGATGAGCACGTCGTGATGCGTCGGCCTTAACGTGTCGCGCAGCCGACCGATGTTCACGTCGACCGTTCGGTCTTCGACGTCCACATCCCTGCCCCAGATCGCCGCGACGAGCTGCTGGCGGCTATGCATGCGCTCCGGATGCGTCATGAAGAACTGCAGCATGCGGAATTCCGTCGGACCGATGTGCAGATGGCGCCCGTCCGCCGTGATGACGCGCGAGACATGGTCCAGACGAAGGCCGTCGAGCTCGACCACGGTGTCGGAGAGCTGCGGCGCGCGGCGCCGCAGTACGGCAGCGATGCGCGACAGGACTTCGCGCGGTGAAAAAGGCTTGGCCACATAGTCGTCGACGCCGGCGTCCAGCGCTTCGACTTTATCCTGCTCGCTCGTGCGCGCACTCACGATGATGATCGGCACGTGGCGAGTGTTCGGCGAGGCACGCAGATCGCGCGCCCATTCCAGCCCGGACTTGTCCGGCAGCATCCAGTCGAGCAGAACGAGATCGGGCAGCGCCCGGCGCAGCATCCCTTCGGCCTCGCGCACGGTGGCCGCCTTCACGACGGTGTGCCCCGCAGACTCGAGGTACAGCGCCATCAGCTCCTGAATCTCGATTTCGTCTTCCACGAGCAGGATGTCGGCATGCGCATAGCGTCCGACGTGGGAAGCGTCCCGCGGCAGCTCCGATGCGCGATCGCCTCCGTTGCATTCACTTGCCCATGAGGCCGCGCGCTTGATATGCATGCCATTCTCCATGTCTCGCGCGATGGGTGCCGTCCGGCATCCTGCAGAAGAGTGTCGGAACGCCGCGGCCTGGCGACCGCGGCGCAATACGCCCGGTGTCAGTAGATCGGCTTGCCCGAGGGGTCCTTGATCTGCTTCTTCCACTCCGCCTGGATGAGCTTCACGACGCTGTCCGGCATCGGCACGTAGTCGAGATCGTCGGCCATCTTCTGACCGTTCTTGTACGCCCAGTCGAAGAACTTGAGCACTTCGCGTCCGTTTTCCGGATTCGCCTGCGTGGTGTGCAGCAGAATGAAGGATGCGCCGGTGATCGGCCAGCTTTGCGCGCCGGGCTGGTTCGTCAGCACGACGGCCATGCCGGGCGTCTTCGCCCAGTCCGCGCCTGCGGCCGCGCCTTTGAACGCGTCGTCCGTGGGGCTCACGAACGTGCCGTTTTTGTTGCGCAGCTGTCCGACCGCCAGCTTGTTCTGCTTCGCATACGCGTATTCGACGTAGCCGATCGCCCCGGGAAGCTGCCGCACGTAGTTCGCCACCCCTTCATTGCCTTTACCGCCCTGCCCGGCCGGGAACTTGACCGACGTGCCGACGCCGACCTTGTCCGCCCATTCCTTGCTCACCTGGGAGAGGTAGTTCACGAACAGAAAGGTCGTGCCCGAGCCGTCCGAGCGATGCACGACGATGATGGGCTCGTTGGGCAGCTTCACGTCGGGATTGATGGACTGGAGCGCCGCGTCGTTCCAGTTCTTGATCTTGCCGAGATAGATATCGGCGAGCACTTCACCGGTGAACTTGAGCTTTCCGGATTCGATGCCCTTCAAGTTGTAGACCGGAACCACGCCGCCCATGATCGCCGGAAACTGCATCAGGCCGTTCTTTTGCAGGTCTTCCGACTTGAGCGGCATGTCGGAAGCGCCGAAATCCACCGTCTTCGCGGTAATCTGCTTGATGCCGCCGCCCGATCCTATCGATTGATAGTTGAGGCCGACGCCCGTCTGCTTCTTGTATGCGTCCGCCCACTTGGCGTAGATCGGATAGGGAAACGTTGCGCCCGCGCCGGTGATGTCCGCTGCGCCGGCTGTGGCGCCCACTGCCGCCATGCCGATGCCGGCGATCGCAGCCAACGATATGAGCATCTTCTTCATCATGTCACTCCTGGGAGGTTTGTGTGTCGAGTACGACGGTGGCGACATTAACAGCCCTATGTGACGATTACGTTACAGCCGGCCGACTGGATGTCGTAAAGCTGTAATATGCGTCTCCTAGCATTCGAGGTTGCCCGTAACGCGCATCGTGCCGGTCGCCCGGCGGCTCACCGAATGGCCGAATACCAGACGCTCGCTGCCGTCGATCTCGGCAGCAATTCCTTCCATTGCCAGATCGCCCGCGTGCTCGGCGAACAGCTGTACCCCCTGGATTCCTTGCGGGAGCCCGTGCGGCTCGCCGCCGGCCTTACCGCGGACAGACATCTCAATGAAGAAGTGCAGGAGCGCGCGCTCGCGTGCCTGCATCGCTTCGGCGAGCGGCTGCGGGGATTCGAGCGCGGTGCGGTGCGCGCGGTGGGTACGAATACGCTGCGGGTCGCGAAGAACGCCTCTTCGTTCATCCGGCGCGCAGTGGAGGCCCTCGGCTTCCCCATCGAGGTCGTGGCGGGCCGCGAGGAAGCACGGCTCATTTACCTCGGCGTTGCGCACAGCATTCCCGCATCGCCCGACAAGCGGCTCGTGGTGGACATCGGGGGCGGATCGACCGAATTCATCATCGGCACCCATTACCGAGCGCGGCTGCTGCAGAGCCTTTATATGGGCTGCGTGAGCTACAGCCTGCGGTATTTCGGCGACGGGCGTCTCACGCGCAGTGCGTTCAAGCAGGCGGAGCTCGCCGCGCGCAACGAGGTGCAGCCGATCTACGCGGATTTCGGTCCGACGCACTGGAGCGAGGCGGTCGGCTCTTCCGGCACACTGCGCACCATTGCGCAAGTCATGCAGCTGAACGGCATGGACGACGGCGACATCTCGCCATCCGGCCTCGACCGCTTGCGCGCTTCGCTTATCAAGGCGGGCGACCTCGCGGATCTCGCGTTGACTGGGCTGCGCCCGGACCGCGTGCCCGTGCTGCCCGGCGGCGTGGCCATCATTCGCGCGATCATGGCAGAGCTCGGCATACAGCGCATGACCGTCGCTCCCGGCGCCATGCGTGAAGGCCTCCTGTACGACCTCCTCGGCAGGGTCCATCGGCACGACATGCGCGACGTCACCGTCGCGCAATTCATGCAGCGCTACCACGTCGATGCGAAGCAGGCGCGCCAAGTCGCCGCGCTCGCCCATACGCTGTGCGCGGATTTCCGTTGGGACAGCGCTCAGGACGCGGAATATGCAACGCGCCAGCTCGCCTGGGCCGCCAAGCTGCACGAAATCGGCATCCCGGTGGCATACAGCGGCTACCACCGGCACGGCGCCTACATACTGGCGAACGCCGACATGCCGGGCTTTTCCCGCGACGAGCAGCAGACGCTCTCCGCGCTGGTGCTTGCGCACCGCCGTTCGCTCAGGAAGGTATGGCCTGCTGTGCGGGAAAAGATCGATCCTCGGCTTATACTCGCGCTCCGGCTGGCGGTTCTCTTCTACCGGCATCGCACGGCAATCGACCTTCGCGAGCCTCGCATCAGGACGGAGCCCAACGGGTTTCGCCTTGTCCTCGATCGCGACTGGCTGCACCGCAATCCACTCACCGCAGCGGTGCTCGATGAAGAAGTAAAGGAGTGGCTGAAGATCGGCTATGACGTGCGGGTGCCCGGGCTTGCCGAAGCGATCGACCATACGAATCCCGCCGCCGGCGACTAGAACTCATCTCAAAGACGCCCCCAAACCATAGACAGGATTTACATGATTTACAGGATTGAGGCGAAAAGCTCGACGTTCTTATCTTGTTAATCCTGTTAATCCTGTTAATCCTGTTAATCCTGTCCATTTTTGTTTTTGAGACCGCGCCTAGACGGGCGAGCCGGACGACGTTCAAAAAACTGCAACCTGCCTCACGTAACCTCGCGGCGTTGTCGTCAACTGCCGCGAAAGGTTACGCATGTCGCGCCACTGGAACATCTATCTCGTTGCGGCCGCGCTTGCCGTGTGCAGCGCATCCGCGCGGACCGCTGACTTTCCCGAAAAACCCGTACGCATGGTCGTGCCGCTCGCGCCGGGTGGCGGCAGCGACATCGTCGGCCGCATCGTTGCTCTCGCGCTGACCGATCATTGGCACAAATCGGTAGTCGTAGACAACCGCCCGGGCGCCGGCAGCGTCGTCGGCACGTCGATCGTGGCGAAGGCGCCCGCCGACGGCTATACCGTGCTCGTCTCCAGTTCCTCGTTCGCCATTTCGCCCGCGCTTTACCCACACTTGAGCTACGACCCGCGCCGTGACTTCGCACCGGTGATGCTGCTTGCGAGCCAGCCGAGCTTGCTCGTAATCCACGCATCCGTGCCAGCGCGCACCTTGAAAGAACTGATCGCGCTGGCGAAAGCCAAGCCCGGGCAGCTTGCCTATGGCTCGGCTGGGATCGGCAGCGCAACGCACCTCGGCACGGAATTGTTCCTGCATACGGCGGGCATCAGCGCGCAGCACGTGCCGTACAAGAGCGCGGGGCAGGCCACGACCGCAGTCCTGTCCGGGGAAGCGCAGCTCCTCATCACCAACACGGCAAGCGTGCTGCCGCATCTTCAGAGCGGAAAGATACGCGCGCTTGGCACGACCGCCACCGAACGCTCTCCCCTCGCCCCCGACGTGCCGACCATAAACGAGAGCGGCTTGCCGGGGTTCGAGTATGCGACCTGGTATGGCGCTTTCGTGCCGGGCGGCACGGCGGCGCTTCGCGTAGCTGCCATACACCGGGCAATGCACGCGGTTCTCGGGCAAAGCGCCACCCGGCAACAGCTGACCGCACAGGGCCTGCAGACGCACGCCTCGTCGCCGGACGAATTCAAGCGCTACCTCGACGCAGAGCTCAAACGCTGGCAATCGGTCATCGGCGCAGCTCGCATCGCAGCCAGCGGTTGAGCGCGCCGTGCTTGCCCGCAAGTGCCGTCCACGCGCCGGTTTGGAGAATCGTTAGGAAGCGAGCACACATGAAAATCACCGAAGCAATAGCGACCGCCACGGATGTCCGCGTGGTCTATGGCCTCCTCGAGGCGTATTTCGAAGCGGTGCGAGCCTATGACATCGCGCTCACGCTGCCGCAACGGCTTACGCGTGTGCCCATCGCGGGCGCCCTGGATGTCGCACGGCGTCATGCCGAAGCACGAGATCTTTACGCCCGGTCGGTCGCGGAACGCAGCCGTCTCGACCCGATGCTCGGCGAATTCGCGGATGTATGCCGCACAGCGATACAGCGTCTGCAGTGTCTGGACTGCCCGACGGAGGCCGCGGCATGAGCTCCCGGGCCCGCGGCGCGGTCGACGCGACGCTGACCAAGACCATCGACGGCCGCGCTGGCGATGCTCGCCATCCTAGCGCGGACGCTGCAGCGGTGAGCCCGTACAAGGGCAAGACCGGCTGGACACGCCTGCGAAATGCGCTGTTCTATTCGATGGACGGCTTCGCCGCGGCATTCCGTAACGAAGACGCGTTCCGCCAGGAAGCGCTGCTCGCGCTCATATTGATACCCATCGCGCTGTACGC
The DNA here is from genome assembly GCA_050260255.1 of Rhodospirillaceae bacterium. Lineage (GTDB taxonomy): Bacteria > Pseudomonadota > Gammaproteobacteria > Burkholderiales > SG8-41 > JAQGMV01. The sequence goes on from JBLNBW010000281.1 coordinate 11,866, forward strand.
ACCGGTCACCGCATCCGGCAAGGCGATCATGATCGGCAGCGTGCTGCTGGTGCTCATCGTGGAATTGCTCAACTCCGGCATCGAAGCCGTCACCGACCGCGTGTCGCTGGAGGATCACGTGCTCGCGAAACAGGCGAAAGACATGGGCAGCGCAGCGGTGCTGCTGTCCCTGGTCTGCGTGCCCGTCGTTTGGCTCACCGTCTTCTTCGGCTGATCGCTGATCGATGTCACGGATCTGACATCGCGGTGTCATGCCGCTGTCGCATGAGCGGTGCACCATTCCTCTCATCCGACCGTCCAAACTTGCCATGACGACGCTACGCATCGCGCTCATCACCGAAACCTACCCGCCCGAAATCAACGGCGTCGCCGTGACGCTCCGTCATCTTGTCCACGGCATGTTGAAACGCGGCCATAGCGTGCACGTCGTCCGTCCGCGGCAATCGCGCATCGATACGCCGCGAGAGTCTCCAGGCTACCGCGAAACGCTGGTGCGCGGCATCGCGATCCCCCGCTACGATGCGTTGAAGCTCGGTCTGCCCGCGGCCGGACAGCTGCGCGCGCTGTGGCGGCGCGATCCGCCGGACATCGTCCACGTCGCCACCGAAGGGCCGCTCGGCGCATCGGCCGTCAAGGCGGCGCTGTCGGCGGGCATCCCGGTCTCGACCGATTTCCACACGAATTTCCACGCCTATGCGCGCCATTACGGCGTGCGCTGGCTCGAGCAGCCGGTGCTTCGCTACCTGCGCCGGCTGCATAACAGGACGCTTTGCACCATGGTCCCGACGCATGAGCTCGCGCGCGAGCTTGCCGGTTTCGGCTTCGACAACCTGCGGGTCGTAGCACGCGGCGTCGACACGCGGCTGTTTCATCCGGACAAGCGGGACGCCGCGTTGCGCCGCAGCTGGGGCGCCGCACCGGAAGACCCGATCGTCTTGTTCGTGAGCCGCATGGCGCCCGAAAAAAATCTTCCGCTGCTCATGAAGACGTTTGCAGCGATGCACCGCGTCGATCCCCGCGCCCGCCTGGTGGTCGTCGGCGATGGACCGGCCCGCGCACGGCTAAAGGCGCGTCATCCCGACGCGATTTACACCGGCATGCTGGTCGGCGAAGAGCTCGCGGCGCACTACGCATCGGCCGACATCTTTCTTTATCCCAGCGTCACCGAGACCTACGGCAACGTAACGCTCGAGGCCCTGGCCAGCGGGCTTGCCGTGGTGGCGTACGATTACGCCGCGGCGGCGGTACACATCCGCGACGGACAGAACGGAATCACGGCGCCGTTCGATGACGACAGGCAGTTCATTCATCGTGCGACGCAGCTCGTGCGCGATCCCGCGCGTCTCCCGGAGTTGCGACGCAATGCCCGGGCCACAGCCGACAGGATCGACTGGGCGGATATCGTGTCCGGGTTCGAATCCGCGCTGATGGACATTGCGCACGGCGGCCCGCCCGCCGCGCGCGTCGCGTAGGTATAAGCGGTCTCAAAAACGAAAAAATCGACAGGATTAACAAGATAAGAACGTCGAGCTTTTCGCCTCAATCCTGTAAATCGTTTGAATCCTGTCCATAGTTTTCGGGCATTTTCGCAATGAGCTCTAGGCTCGGACACAGTCCTCGCTAAGCACGTACCGGATCGAAGAGATCCGGCGGGAGCGGGACTCGGCAAGCGATGACTGCGTTGCTGTGGACGCGAAGGTTCGCCCTCGCGCGCTCGGCGCACTCGACCTCGGGCCGCCATGCGGGCGCGTCGCCCTCTATGATGCGATTGAGCTGCGTCAGGCGCAGCGCGGTCTCGCGGGCATAATAATCGAAGCGGCGCGCCAGCATTCGATCCACCGTGCGCGCGGTGTGGTACAGCGCGTGCGACACGCCGACCGCGCGCAACGTGCACTCGCCGCGCATGAGATACGACACCGCTTTGCGCGTGGCGTACGGATCGCACGCGAAGTGCCGGGCGGCGTACGCGGCGAGCACGTCGATGTGACGCGACAGCACCTGCGCGGGCTTCACGAAGACCTGTGGCGCGATATGCGCATCCATTGCCCATTCCGCCGCCGCATGGGTCGCCATCCGCGTGTCGAGCCAGAGCGTCTCGTGCGCCGGCACGAAATAGTTGTGCGCAATGACATCCGTCAGCAGATGCGCCGAATATCCGACCGCGAGCGCGCGCTCGGTATCGGTACGTGCCGAATCGAGCAAGCGATGAGCGGCCGACCATTGATGCGTTACGCGCAGCTCGCGCGCGCCCGCATACGAGCTGAAGAGCGCGACGTCAGGCAGACACGCGCCGGCAAAAAGCATCTCCGGGAAGCGGCGCACCGCGCGCCTGAAATGCGGGTCGGCGAGCGGCACGGCCCAGAGCAGCAGCTGCGCGAAGTAAAGGTGTGTGTAGAGGCCCCACGCCAGCGCGTCCCCGCAATGCAGCGCGAAAGGTACGCACCAAACCATCACTCGTATGCGCTTGTTCATGCACGCATCGTGCAGGCGAAATACGACGCCCGCATGAAGCTTCGATGAAGCTTTGATGAACGCCGATGCGGCGCCAGGCGCCCGCGCTAAGCCCTCGTCCAGCGTCTCATGTAGCGTATGTCGACCTCGGCCATCGGCAGCATCAGGAACAGGTCGGCCGTATTGAAATCCGGGTCCCATGCCGGCGCGCCGCAGACGTACGCGCCGAGACGGCGATATCCCTTCAGTAATGCAGGCAGGGATGCGTGCTGTTCGCCGTCCGCCCGCCGCGGCATGTTCCAGGCGACACGCGGCACCACTCGGTATTGAGGCGGCGCGACCCGCTCACCGGCGAGCGCCGCATAAATTCGCGCCGCTTGCGTGCCACCATCGGCAAGCGACAGCGAGGCGCATCCAGCCAGGTAGCGAAAGCCGCCCGCGAGCACATATTCCAGTATCCCGGCCCATAGCAGCGCGAGCACCGCCCCTCCTCGAAAGCGAGGATGTATGCACGCGCGGCCGGCCTCCACGATGTCGTCTCGCAGACCGTCGAGCGCCGTAAGATCGAACTCGCTGTCCGAATAAAAGCCGCCCGCGCGACGCGCCTGCAGGCCGTTCAGCAGGCGATACGTGCCCACCACTTCGTCGTTTGCGGTATGCACCACGATAAGGTGGTCGCAGTACGCGTCGTACAGATCGCAGTCGATGCCCTGCTCGCGCCCGGGAACCCGTGCCCCCATTTCCTCGGCAAAAACGCGGTAACGCAGCCGCTGCGCCGCGCGGACTTCGGCAACGTTGCGCGCGAGCATCGTCTTGAATTGCGGTTCCGCTACCGTCTTTTTTCTGGCCTCCAACATGTTTTGCGCCCCCGTTTTTCACCGCGGGCTAGCCTAGCGACCGACGATTACGGTCCGGTGACGAAGCGATGAAACATTCGTGACAAGCCGACACACCGACACAAAAGCGTCATAAACGGCTCCTATGATGGGCGCTTTCCAACTTGCAACCGGTGCCGGCAGGCCTGCATCTCAAGCAGCGTCCCGAAGTACCGGGCCACGAGATGCGCTCGCTTTACGGCAATCGGGAACTCGGCCTGCTCGCGTTCAACAGACGCGTGCTCGCACAGGCCGCTGATCCCGCCTATCCACTTCTCGAACGTCTGCGCTTCCTCTCCATCGTCAGCAGCAACCTGGACGAGTTTTTCGAGATCCGCATGGCCGGGGTCAAAGCCGAGCTGCACGCGGGCGCGACGCGCCCGGGACCCGACGGAATGCTGCCCGCGGAAGTCTTCAGCGCCGTGTCGCGCGAAGCGCATGCGCTGGTCGAGGCGCAATACCGGCTGCTGAACGAAGAACTGCTACCTGCGCTGGAGCGGGATGGCATACGCTTTCTTCGGCGCTCCGAATGGTCAGCGCGTCAAGCTGAATGGATAAGGAACTACTTTTTCTCGGACGTGAAACCGGTGCTCACGCCGATAGGTCTCGATCCCGCGCACCCTTTCCCCCGCGTGCTGAACAAGAGCCTCAATTTCGCGGTGCAGCTCGAAGGAAAAGACGCGTATGGCCGCAAATCCGGCATCGCGATAGTCCAGGCGCCGCGGGTGCTTCCGCGCGTCATCCGGCTGCCGGAGACGATATCCGAGGCACGGCACGACTTCGTCTTTCTCTCCTCGGTGCTGCATGCGCATTTGCACGAGCTGTTTCCGGGCATGACCATCGTCGACTGCTATCAATTCCGCCTCACTCGCAATAGCGAGCTTTTCGTCGACGAAGAGGAAGTCAAGGATCTGCGCTCCGCTCTGCGCGGCGAGCTGCCGTACCGGCACTTCGGCGACGAGGTGCGGCTCGAGGTGGCGAGCAACTGCGCGCCCCTCATCGCGAATCTGCTCCTCGATCAGTTCGGTCTAGGCAAGGACGATCTCTATTGCGTGGACGGCCCGGTGAACCTGGTGCGGCTTTTATCCGTGCCCGATGACGTAGATCGTCCCGATCTCAAGTTTCCGGTTTTCGTCCAGGGGCTGCCTGTGCAATTGCAGCGGCAGCGCGACATGTTCGCCGCGATCCGCGCCGGCGACATACTTCTGCATCATCCTTACCAGTCATTCGAACCGGTGCTGCGCCTCCTGGACGAGGCGGCGCGCGATCCCGCCGTGGTGGCGATCAAGCAGACCGTGTATCGCACCGGCTCCGAATCGAAGGTCATGGAAAAGCTCATCGCGGCAGCGCGTGCCGGCAAGGAAGTGACCGTCGTCGTGGAGCTGCTCGCGCGCTTCGACGAAGAAGCGAACATCAACTGGGCCCAGCAACTCGAAGATGCCGGCGCACACGTGGTCTACGGCGTGGTCGGTCACAAGACGCACGCCAAGATGCTGATGGTCGTGCGACGCGAAGCCCAGACGCTGCGG
>JBLNBW010000282.1:0-10048 GCA_050260255.1 Rhodospirillaceae bacterium
ATGGGGGACGTGCCGCGTCACGTATTCGTCGACGAGGCGTTGGCGAGCCGCGCGTACGAGGTGATTTCGCTTCCGCTTGGCTTCGGGCAGACGATATCGAGCCCGTACACCGTCGCGCGCATGACCGAGCTTGCGCGTGCGGGGGGAAATCTCGGCAAAGTGCTGGAGATTGGCACAGGCTGCGGATATCAGGCGGCGGTGCTCGCGCGCCTTGCACGGGAAGTGTATTCGATCGAGCGTCTCGCTCCCTTGCTTGCGAAGGCGCGCAAGCATTTCCGCGAAGTGCGCGCGACCAACGTGCGGGTGCGCCACGGCGACGGACAGGTTGGCATGGCGGAAGTCGCGCCGTTCGACGCGATCGTGATGGCCGCGGCTGCGACCCACGTGCCGCAAGCGCTGCTCGAGCAGCTGGCAGTGGGTGGTAGAATGGTTTTTCCCAAAGTGCAAAACGGCGAGCAGTGGCTGTTCGTCATCGAGCGCACTGCGCATGGATACACCGAGAAGAAGATGGAGCAAGTCCGTTTCGTACCCCTGCTTCCGGGTGTGGGCTGAAAGGCCGATGACTCGCGCTGCGCTGCTCGTCAGCCTCGGTGCCATGGTGTTCGCCGGTTGCGCAACGCCGCACAAGCCGGCCCCTGTCGCGGACCGCACGCCCAGCCAGGCGCGCGTTGTCGCGCCGTCGGCAGCGGCGGTGAAGCCAGCGCCTCGACCGCAGGAGGCGGCACGGCCCGAGACGTACGTCGTGAAGCCGGGCGACACGCTGTACAGCATCGCGCTCGACCAGGGCCTCGATTATCGCGAGCTCGCGGCATGGAACAACGTCGACAACGTGTCCGTGATCCATGTCGGTCAGCAGCTGCGCCTCACGCCGCCGCCCAGCACGATCACGACTGCGCCATTGAAAGCGCCGGGCGGTAAAGTCGAATCGCGGCCGCTCGATGCGCGCGGTCCTGCCTCCAAGCCCGCCGTGGCGTCGGCGCCGCCAGTCGCGGGTGTCGGTGAACGGTTGAAGACAGGCCCCAAGGCTGCCCGCGTGCCCTATTCCGAGCAGGCCTGGGCGCAGGCGAACAAGGCCGAAACTGCCGCGCCGGCGAAGCTCGAAACGAAGCCCGAGCCGGCAAAGCCCGAGCCCAAGAGCGAGGCTGCGCGCGAAGGCGACGATCTCGACTGGATATGGCCGACGTCGGGCAGGGTCGTGTCGTCGTTCAGCGATACGGCCAACCTGAAGGGCGTCGGCATCGCGGGCAAGGCGGGACAGCCCGTCTACGCGAGCGCCCCCGGGCGCGTGGTGTACAGCGGCAGCGGCTTACGCGGCTACGGCAAGCTCATCATCATCAAGCACAATGCGACGTACTTGAGCGTCTACGCGCACAACAGCGAGCTGCTCGTGAAGGAAGGCCAAAACGTCGCCAAGGGACAAAAGATCGCGGAAATGGGTAACACCGACAGCGACACGGTGAAGCTGCATTTCGAGATCCGGCGTCTCGGCAAGCCGGTCGATCCGCTCAAGCTGCTGCCCGATCGCGGCTAAGACGCGAGCGCAGCCGTTTCACCATCTCCGTAAGCCGGCTCGCTGCGCCATCGGCGCGCACGGCGCCATACCGCAATTTGCTGTACAACCTTACGAATGCGACCGCGTCCTGGGCAGCATCCGGACGCGCCGACGCTATGCGTGCGCCGTAATCCAGCGCACCTTCGTGCGGTGCGCGGGGCAATCCGCATTTCGCAAACAGTCTGCAGAACAGGCGATACGCTTGCTCGACGGGATCGCTCGGCCGGTGACTGCGGCCGTGCAGCATGGCAATCGCGACGGCCAGCGTGATGATGCCTGCTCCGGCAGCGAGCCCCAGCGCGAGACCTTGCCACGAACTCCCCAACCCGAGTTGTGATGCGAGGTAGTGCTGACGGGTCGCGTTGTATCCGAGCACCCATTGATTCCAGTGGTGCGCGATCGTGTCCCAGCTGAGGTGCAGGCGACGCAAGAAGGTGAAATCCGTGCGCACCAGATACGGCAGCGGAGACGTCGCCGATACCGATGCTGCGATCCCGCGTTGCACGCGCGCGGGTGACACCGCGGCGGTCGGATCGATCCGCACCCAGCCCTGATCGCGCAGCCACACTTCGGTCCATGCATGTGCGTCGGCCTGCCGCACGATGAGGTAATCGCCGACGGGATTGAGCTCGCCGCCCTGGTAGCCGGTGACGATGCGCGCGGGTATGCCGGCCGCCCGCATCAATACCGCGAACGCCGACGAATAGTGCTCGCAGAATCCCTGCCGTGTGTCGAACAGGAACTCGTCCACGGGATGCTCATGCAGGAGCGGTGGCGTGAGCGTGTAGACATACTCTTCACGGCGGAAACGCTGCAGCACGGCCTGTATCAGCGCCGTGTCGTCGGAGTACCGGGCCCGCAGTTGCCGGCCGAGCTCGACCGTCCGCGGATTGGCGCGCGGTGGCAAGCGCAGGGCGCGGCGCAGCACATAATCGGGCTCGTCGAGCCCGACGCGGTAATCGAGGTACGACACCATCTCGTAGCGCATGCGGCTCGTCACCGGCGTGCGTGCGAGCAGCACCACGTCCGTGCTTGCGGACGCGGAAGACGGCACGCGGCCAGGAAGGTCCAACGCAAAAAGCCAGCGCTTGTTGTGCGGCTCGAGAGTGATCTCGTACTCGATGGGATCGTATTCGGCCTGGAAGTAAGGTGCCGCCTGTTCGCGCGCCCAGCCGGCTGTCCAGGTACGTCCATCGAAGTTGGACAATACCGGCCCGCGCCAGTACAGCTTTTCCGGCGACGGCATGTGCGACTTGAACTGTGCACGGAATGCAATGTTGTCCGACAGGATGAGATTGCTCATGCTCCCCGGCGTCATCGTGTCCGAGAGACCCGACAGCCCTGTGTGCGCATCGGAGGGCATGCCCCACAGCGGACCCTGCACGCGCGGAAAGAGCACGAACAACAGGAGCATGAGCGGCACCGACTGCGCCAGCAGTATGCCCGCGGTACGCAGCGCAAGCTTGTCATCCGCCGCGTCGGGACGCTGGTGCAGCCTCGTCATCGCGGTCGTGATGAGCCACACGCATACGAGCAGGTAGATCGCAGTCGGTATCGTCTGCGAGAAGAGAAAGTTGGTAAGCACGAGAAAAAAGCCGAGCGCGAGCACCAGCGCGGCTTCACGTGCCGTTCTCATCTCGATCAGCTTCAAGGCGAGCATGAGGATGAGCAGTGCGATGCCCGGATCGCGCCCGAAGATCGTGCGGAACTGCAGGTAGACTGCGGCCGCCGCACCGACGACCATGAGGGCCGTCGCCCAGCGTCCCGGTACGGGGAGGCGCATGCGGACGATGTACAAGTGCCAGGCGAGGAATGCAGCCGCAAGACCGGTTATCCACCACGGTATTCGTGTGCTATGGGGGAGAGCGGCCAGCGCTAGCGCGAGCGCGATGGAAATCGAATCGGCGAACGCGAGCCGTCGTGCCGCGATGTCAGGCATGATCGACATTGAACAGGGCAAGCGCTTCCAGGCAGCGCGCGCGGTGCAACTCGCCCACCGAAATCGGCACCATCAGCCCGGGGAGCTTGAGCCCATAGCCGATATTCGCTGCGTGCGCGTCCAGCACCCACCGTGCGAGCCAGGAAAGGCGCGCTTCGATATCGAGCGCGGACGGCGTCTCGTTCCAGTCGAGCCAGCATTCGGTCATTGCGCGCCCGCTGAATTGCTTGGCGAGCAGCGTTTCGCTGCGCTCGCTCGCTTTCCATGCGACGTGCCGAGGAGAATCGCCGACATGGTAAGGACGCAGTCCCGCGAAGTCGTCCTCTTCCATGCCCGAAGCCGCGCCGTCGCGATGCGCCGCGGTTCGCGTGGGCAGGGCGATGCCGGGCGGCACGGGTCGCGGATACACCACGCAGCTCAAATCGAGCTCGAGATAGGACCAGGCCCGGTACAGGCCCAGAGGGTAGTGCGTGTAGAGAGTGAGCCGCCCCGGACGCAGTATGCCGCGCCGGGGTGCTTTCACCGTAATGCCCGCGAGTGCTGTCTGCCGCGCAGCGACGTCCACCAGCGCTCCATCGTCCCTGCGGCACGTGACCGCTATGGCATGCCGGCCGTAATTGCTCGGGTTGCCTATTTCGACCATGAAACGTGCGCGGTCGCCCGCGAACACCGCCGAGCTGTGCGTGGCGCTGACGCGCAGGTTCGCGAGGTTGCGATACGTGTGGAGCATCGTGTTGAGCCCCATCGCGCCGAGGAGAAAGGTGAGAACGTAACCCAGACTCAGGTTGTAGTTCACCGACGCGATCAGCATGAGAAGCAGCGTGCCGGCGAATGCGAGGCCAAGCCGCGTCGGCAAGATGAACACGCGCCGCTGCACCAGGACGACATCGCGCGCGGCCTTTCCACCGATGAGAAACAGCCATCGCGCCAACCGATCTTTGAGCGTCGCAGGCAGTAGAAAAGCAGCGGGGCGCACGGCCGGACGTGGGCTAAGGAATCGCGACCTGCTTCACCAGCTCGCTCGCGATTTCGTCGCCGGATGTCTTGCGGACCTCTCCGGGCCGGACGAGCCTGTGTCCGACGACACCCGGCAATATTGTCTGTATGTCTTCGGGCACGACATGCCCGCGCCCTTCCATGTACGCCCACGCGCGTCCCGCGTGCAACAGCGCGAGCGCCGCGCGAGGTGAAAGACCGGTCAGGTAATCCGGGGACCGCCGCGTATGGGCGACCAGCGCCTGCACATAGTCGATCAGTGGTCCGGAAACGTGCACTTGCTGTGCCTCGCGCTGAAGGCCGCACAACTGCTCGGCCGTCATGCAGGGCGGCAGGCTGGCGAGCAGATCGCGCCGGTCTTCGCCTTGGAGCAGCGCGCGCTCGGCGTCATTGTCGGGATAGCCGAGCTGAAGGCGCATCAGAAAGCGGTCGAGCTGCGATTCGGGCAGCGGGAAAGTGCCGACCTGGTATGACGGGTTCTGGGTGGCGATGACGAAAAACGGGTTGGGCAGCGGCCGCGTTTCGCCCTCGATCGTAACCTGATGCTCTTCCATCGCCTCCAGCAGGGCGCTTTGGGCCTTGGGGGTCGCACGGTTCACTTCATCCGCCAGCACGACCTGCGAAAAGATCGGGCCCGGGTGGAACTGAAAGCCGCCGCGCTCACGGTTGTATACCGACACCCCCAGGATGTCGGCCGGGAGCAGATCGCTGGTGAACTGTATGCGCTGAAAGGCGAGTCCGAGCGAGGTGGCGAGCGCGTGTGCGAGTGTGGTCTTGCCGACGCCGGGAATGTCCTCGATCAGCAAGTGTCCGCGCGCGAGCAGGCAGGCGATGGCGAGCCTGATCTGGAGTTCCTTGCCGAGGATGATGCGTGCGACCTGCGCGACGACGTGTTTTATGCGTTGCGACATCGTCCCGGAGTTTGCCATAACACCTGGCGCGCGTCTGCGCGCATATGTCATGAAATGGCGCAGCGAACGCAGCCGCAAGCGCGCCGCGTTTGCGCATTCCTCGGTTGCAAAGACCGTAGAATGCTGTATAAACCCCACTCTATTAGATTAGCCGTCAAGGGGTTACGCGCGGTCCTGCGACTATTACGCGAGCCGCTGCGGATGCGGGACGGCCGGCAGTAGAACTATAAAAGGAGCCGGGGGCGATTGCCCGGAGTATGGACAGAGCCGACAGCATGCCCGGCGCCGGGCAGGTCCTGAACATTCTGCTCGTCGAACGCGAAGACGCCGATGCGCTGGCGATCCAGCAGGGGCTCACCGACGCGGGTGTCGCTTACACGATAGAGCGCGCCCGCAACGATCGCGAATTCCTCGCCCTGCTTTCCACGCGTTTCGACATCGTCATCGCCGACTGGCATTTCTCTGCTCGCGACCGGATGCGCGCGACGGACCTCATGCGCCAGCGCGACATCGATGTGCCGTTGATCTTCATCTCCGACCATCGCGGCAAGAATACGAGCCTGCTCACGCGCGAGCCGTATCTGATTCAAGTCCTGAAGGACATCAGCTTGCGCAAGCAGGAGGAGCAGAAGCAGCGCCTCGCCGAGGCGCGCCTGGCGCGTGCGCGCCGCGCCCAGCAGGTGCTGCTTGAATGCAACCGCGCGCTCGCTTATGAGGCGCGCGAGGAACGGCTGCTCGACCAGATCTGTCGCGCGCTCGTACACTCTGGCGCCTTTCTGCATGCATGCATCGCTCTTGCCACGGACGACGAGCGGCAGCCGCTGGTGACGGCAGCCCGGGCTGGGCTTGAGGACGCGCCCGCGGCGCTCTTGGCTCACTTCGGCGCCGGGGATGCCGCCGCGCAGCGTGTCGTCGACACGAGCGAGCCGAATCTCGCGCGGTACATCGCAGACGAAGGCGCGACACCCGAGGGGGCACTCGACAAGCATGGTTATCAGGCTCGCTATGTATTGCCGTTGCACGTCGATGGCAGCTGCGCGGGCGCATTGTGCGTGTATGCGCGCGAGCCCGACCGGTTCGATCACGACGAGATAACGCTGCTCGACATGCTGGCGAAGGATCTCGCCTACGGCATGAGTGCGTTGCGCCGCGAGGCGGCCCGACAGCGGGCAGAGGCGCAGCTCGCCAGGGTCTTGCGCGCTCGTCGAGTCATGGCCGAATGCAACCACGCGCTGGTTCACGCCAGCGACGAGCCGTCACTCCTGCGCGAGATGTGCCGCATCCTCGTGGAATCGGGCGGCTACGTGCAGGCCTGGATTGGCTTTGCCACAGGCAACGTAAAGCGGTCGGTGCGCGTAGGCGCGCATGCCGGCTACGGCAACGACCAGCCGATGAATTCGCCGTCGTCATGGGATGCCAACGGCCATTACTGCGGTCCCATGGGCGAGGTCATCGCCTCCGGCAAGCCGATACTCCTGCGCCACGCGCTGAACGGCGCGCATCCGTCGTGGGACCGGGAGCGCGCGCAGCGCCTCGGCTACCAGTCTGCCTACCTCATGCCGCTCGTCGTCGAAGGTCGCGTGATCGGCGCGATCAGCATACACGCGCGCGAGCCGGACGCGTTCGACAACGAAGAGATACGGCTCGTGACCGAGCTGGCGGACGACCTGGCGTACGGCATCTCGGCGCTGCGCACGCGGGTGGCGCGCGAGTATGCCGAGCGTCAGCTCCGGGCGAGCGAGCGCCGTTATCGCGAGACGTTCAATCAGGCGGCCGTCGGCATCACGCGCGTCGACCTGAACGGCGTCCTCACCGATGCGAATCAGAAATTCTGCGACATGCTGGGTTACGTGCCGGCCGATCTGGTCGGCAAGCTGCTGCGCGACATCACGCATCCCGACGATGCTGTCCGCAGTGAACCGGCTCGCCTGCGAGCGGCTGCGCATGCCATGCGTCCGTGGTCGGACGAGCAGCGCTACGTAGCCCGCGATGGCCGCATCGTCTGGACGCGGCGCACGAGCTCCGTAGCGCGTGACGATCAAGGCGGACCGCAGTATCTCATCAGCGTCGTGGAAGACATCACGGCGAGCAAGGCGCTCGAGCAGAGATTCGAAGCGACGTTCAATCAGGCGGCCGTGGGCATTATGCACAGCTCGCTGCAGCGACGCGTGATGCTCGTCAACCAGCGTCTGTGCGAGATGCTCGGCTACACCGCAGAGGAGCTGACGGACCGTTCCGAGCATACGCTTCACCATCCGATAGATGCGCATGCCGACGAGACGCTCGAGAACAAGCTCGTCGCCGGCGAGATCCGCACCTTCTCGCTGGAGAAGCGCTACATCCGCAAGGACGAGAGGGTGATCTGGTGCCGGCGCACCGTCTCGCTCGCACGCGACGCCGATGGGGAGCCTCTCTACTTCATTCGCGTGTTCGAAGACATCACCGAGCGCAAGGACGTCGAGGAGCGGTACCGCGCCACGGTGCAGCAGGCGCCGGTGGGCATCGTACACACGGCGCTCGACGGCGCGATTCTGCAGGTGAACCCGCGCTTCTGCGAGATCGTCGGCTATGCGGAAAGCGAGCTGCTGCGCATGTCCCATCGGCAGATCGTGCATCCGCTCGATGCCGGGCGCGAGCACGGCACGGAATTTCAGCGGTTGCTGCAGGGCAAGCTCCAGTCCTTCGGCAGCGACGAACGGCTCTTGCACAAGAGCGGGGCGGTGGTGTGGGTCCGGCGCACGGTCTCCGTCGTGCGCGATTCCGCCCGCGCGCCGCTCTATCTCATACGGATCGTAGAAGACATCACTCGCGAAAAGGAGACGGAAGAGCGTTATCGCGCCACCGTGGAAAATGCACCGGTCGGCATCATGCACACCGACAACAACCGGCGCGTCGTGCACGTCAACCGAAAGCTGTGCGAGATGCTGGGCTATTCGGAATCGGAGCTGCTGGGCCGCACGGCGATTTCCCTCGTGGAGGAAATCGAGCGCGGTCATTACCGGGCGCGGTTCAACGAGCTGTGGGCCGGCAAGATAGAGTCGTTCGTCTCCGATCGTCCGCTCCTGCGCAAGGACGGCAAGCTCCTCTGGGTGCGCCGCGTCGTCTCGCTCGTACGCGACTCGGGCGGCAATCCGCGCTACTTCGTGCATCTCATGGAGGACATCACCGAGACGCGCGAAGCGGAAGAGCGCTACCGCGCGACATTCGACAATGCGCCGGTCGGGATACTCCATACGGGGATAGAGGACGACCGGATACTGAAGGTCAATCGCAAGCTGTGCGAGATCCTCGGTTACACGGCCGAGGAGCTGCTGGAGCTCCGGACCACCGATCTGCTCGATCCCGCGACGCGGCGCAGGGACCGTTCGCAATATTTCATGCAGATGCTTGCGGGCAAGATGGATTCGTTCTCGTCGGAGCGCCTGTTCGTGCGCAAGGACGGGACGAAGATGTGGACCAACCGCACGGTATCCGTCGTGCGCGACGCGTCCGGCAAACCCTTGTACTTCCTGCGCATCATCGAGGATATTTCCGAGCGCAAGCGCGCGCAGCAGGCGCTCGAGCGCACCTCGGAGCTCAATGCGTTGCTGCAGCAACTCGCCACGGCAGCCAACGAAGCGGCCACGCCGGAGCAGGCGTTCCGTGCCTGTCTTGCGCACTTGAGCGCCTTCGGCGGTTGGGTGCTCGGCCGCGTGGTGATCTTCGGGAAGACCGAAGCGAGCTATAGCGAGCAGCTGTCCATCTGGCACGGGGCGCAGGAGCGCTGGCGGCGATTCATCGACGCGTCCGAGCCGTTCATGCCTTATCCGAAGAGCGGTCTCATCAACCGCGTGTTCGAGACGAGGGAGGCGCTGTGGGTGGAGGAATTGCCTCTCGAACCGGGCATCTTCCGGCGTGCCGAGGCCGCGCGGGCTTGCGGTCTCGTTTCGGCATTTGCGTTCCCGGTGATCGCGGCAGGCCACAGCTACGCGCTCATCGAGCTTTACGCCGACCGCATGCTCGCGCGCGATTCGGCGCTGATGGATGCGGTGCCGAACATTTCGGCGCAGCTCGCTCGCGTGGCGGAGCGTCATTTCGCCGAGAACGCGCTGAAGGAATCTGAGCGCTTCGCACGCGCAACGATGGACGCCCTCAGCCAGCACATCTGCGTGGTCGATGAGGACGGCACGATCACCGCGGTGAACAAGTCGTGGCGGCGTGTGGCGGAAGACAATGGTTACGCGCCCACCACGGTATGGGACAACCAGAACTTCTTCATGGCCGCCGACAAGGCGACCGGAATGAGCGCAGCGGATGTGGGCTACGTTGCAGCCGGCGTGCGCGACGTGCTGTCCGGGACGCAGGACGAATTCACCACCGAGTATTCGTGCCGCACGAATGCCGAGCAACGCTGGTACGCCGTGAAGGTGACCCGCTTTCCCGCGGGCGGCCCCAAACGCGCAGTGATCTCCTTCGAGAACATCACGGAACGCGCGCTGTCGCACCGGCGGCGCGCGATGGAGCACGCGGTTACCAGCGTGCTGGCGGAATCGGCCTCGCTGTCGGAGGCGATGCCTCGTCTCATACGCACGATGTGCGAAGCGATGGAATGGGCGTACGGTGCGCTGTGGAACTGGGACGATCAGAGCGAGATCCTGCGCCGGGCCGATT
>JBLNBW010000283.1:0-14462 GCA_050260255.1 Rhodospirillaceae bacterium
GGCCGGTGCGGGCCATTCAAGTGCGCCCGGCGGCAGCGCCTGGCATGTCTTTTGCCGAACGATGGTGCGACCGCTTTACCCCTATGGACACCGACCGCCAAGCGCCCGACGCCGAGGACCCCAGTGTGCGCATTGCGCGGCGCACCGTGAACGCCGACGCCCCCAGTCTTTGGTACAAAGACGCAATCATCTACCAGGTGCACGTGAAGGCGTTCTTCGATTCGAACAACGACGGCATCGGCGACTTCCCCGGGCTCACCGCAAAGCTCGACTACATCAAGGAGCTCGGCGTGACCGCGATCTGGCTCCTGCCGTTCTTCCCGTCTCCGCTGAAGGACGACGGCTACGATATATCGGATTACGTCGGAGTGAATCCGGCCTACGGGACCATCGAGGATTTCCGCAAGTTCGTGGAAGCGGCGCACGCAAGGGGGCTGCGCGTCATCATCGAGCTCGTCATCAACCACAGCTCCGATCAGCATCCCTGGTTTCAGCGCGCGCGGCGTGCGCCCAAAGGCTCCGTCGAGCGCGATTACTACGTGTGGAGCGATACGGGCCACGAATACGAAGAAGCACGCATCATCTTCATCGATTCGGAGATCTCGAACTGGAGGTGGGACCCGGTCGCGCAGCAGTACTACTGGCACCGGTTTTACGCCCATCAACCGGACTTGAACTTCCGTAACCCGCACATCGTGCGCGAGGTGAAGAACATCCTCGCCTTCTGGCTCGATCTCGGCGTGGACGGCTTTCGGCTGGACGCGGTGCCGTACCTCGTGGAGCGCGAGCGCACCGACAGCGAGAACCTGGCGGAGACGCACAACGTGCTGAAGATCATCCGCACCGAGGTCGAACGCCGCAATCCCGATTGCGTGCTCCTTGCGGAGGCCAATCAGCAGCCGCGCGACGCGCTTGCCTATTTCGGCCATGGCGACGAGTGCCACATGGCCTTCCACTTCCCCTTGATGCCGCGGCTCTTCATGGCCGTGGCGCAGGAAGACCGGCAACCGATCGTGGAGATCGTCCAGAACAGCATGCAGTTGCCCGAGTGCTGCCAGTGGGCGATCTTCCTGCGCAACCACGACGAGCTGACGCTCGAAATGGTGACCGATCAGGAACGGGAATATCTATGGACCTTCTATGCCACGCACCGGCGGCTGCGCATCAATCTCGGCATACGCCGGCGTCTCGCGACTCTCCTCGAGGGCGACAGGCGCAGGATCGAGCTCATGAACAGCTTTCTGCTGTCGCTGCCCGGCACGCCGGTGATCTATTACGGTGACGAGATCGGCATGGGCGACGATCCGTTTCTCGGCGACCGCGACGGCGTGCGCACCCCAATGCAGTGGTCGGCCGACCGCAACGCCGGATTCTCACGCGCGGACGGTGTGGCCGTTTACCTGCCGCCAATCACCGACCCGATCTTCGGCTACGGACCCGTGAACGTCGAATTGCAGCAGCAGCTCCGCTCGTCGCTGCTCACCTGGATGCGCTGGAGCATACGCGTGCGCAACGCCCACCAGGCGTTCGGGCGCGGCGACATCACATTTCTGCACGCCGAGAACCGCAAGCTGCTGGCCTACACCCGCCGCCATGCCGGCGAAATCATCCTCTGCATCGCCAATCTCTCGGAGACGGCGCAGGCTTCGGCGCTCGACCTGTCATCGCATGCCGGACGCGTACCCGTGGATCTCTTCGGCGGCTGCACTCTGCCCGCGATCGAAAAAGCGCCCTATTCCGTCATGCTCGCCGGGCATAGCTTCTACTGGTTGAACCTGGTCCATCCGGAAGAGATTGAACCGCACATTGCCGCGGCACAGCATGGCACGGCCCGCCAGGATCTGCCACCCGCGAACAAGCCGCAGCGGCCACGCATCAAAGCCTGACTGCTCTGCGCCCGTCACCACACACTCGGATAAGATCGATGCTTCATGCGCGCGTGAGGCAACGCAGTCTTCGGAGCCGGGCCGCGACGGCGTATGTCGAATTGCGCTCTTCCCATTCGACTATGCTGTACCAGGCAGCCTTGCCGGGTTCGCACCGAACGAAATAAAAAGTAATGGCCGCCGACACAGCGCTTGGACAGTCCCACAGCCATGCGTCGCTCGGCAACTTGCGCGCCATCGTGCCGCTCAACATGATAGTGCTTGTCACCAATGACGGGAGAGACCATGAAAATCACCGTTGAAACGACCATCTCCGCACCCATCGAACCTGTCTGGCGTGCCTATACGACGCCGGAGGACATAAAACAATGGAATGCCGCGTCGGACGATTGGCATACGACTGCCGCAACCGTAGATTTGCGCGAGGGCGGCACCTTCTCTTCGCGCATGGAGGCCAAGGACGGCAGCATGGGATTCGATTTCGCGGGGACTTACACCAAAATCGTCGAGCACCGACTCATCGAGTATTCGTTTGGCGATCGTGAGGCGCGGGTCGAGTTCGCCGACAGCCCGGAAGGGGTCCGAGTACGGGTGACCTTCGACAGCGAATCGACCTACTCTATCGAGCAGCAACGGGACGGTTGGCAGAGCATATTGAATAACTTCAAGAAGCATGTCGAAGCGAAGAGCCGCTGACGACGCGCCGCACCGGACGATGAGATCTACCACCGTTCGCCGCGTCATCTGCGCCCCGCGCAGCCTCGTCTATCAGACGATGCTCGATCCGGCCGCTCTCGCACGATGGAAGGTGCCCGACAACATGACCCTCGAAGTGCACGAGTTCGAGGCGCGCGAAGGCGGGCGGCTGCGGATTTCGCTCACGTATGACGATCGCTCCCGACACGGCAAGACGCGGGCGCACACCGATACTTACCATGGCCAATTCGCCCGCCTGATTGACGATGAACTCATCGTCGAGACGGACGAGTTCGAGACGTCAGCCCCCGGCATGCAGGGCACGATGACGATCACCGTCCGCCTCGCGGACATCGAAGAGGGAACGGAAGTCATCGCCACGCACGAGAATCTGCCGCCCGACCTGCCGCTTGCGGACAATGAACTCGGGTGGCGGATGGCGCTCGACAAGCTTGCGTCCGTCGTGCAGCAGCGATATTCGGAATTGCAGTGGAAATCCAGCGAGCAGCCTCAAAAACAAGCGTAACCGCAGACAAAGCCCGCTAAGCGAATTCGACGTTGACGGCACATGTCGAATCCCGCGTTCCGCGTTCGACTATCTAGAACTCATCTCAAAAATGCCCGAAAACCATAGACAGGTTTACACGATTTACAGGATTTACAGGATTGAGGCGAAAAAGCTGGTCGTTCTTATCTTGTTAATCCTGTCAATCCTGTCCATTTTTGTTTTTGACACCGCTTGTAGTGCCAATGCGGCTTCGCCGACCATCGAAAAGGAGACTCCCATGCCTGGCAATACTGTCCGTTTGCACCGCGTGCTCCGCACCACGCCCCACAAGCTCTACCGTGCCTTCGTCGAGCCGGACGCTTTCACGAGATGGCTGCCGCCCAACGGCTTCACCGCGAAGGTGCACCACATGGAGCCCAAGGTCGGCGGGACGTGGAGGATGTCGTTCACGAATTTCACCACCGGAGGCAGTCATTCGTTCGGCGGAACGTATCTCGAGCTCGTCCCGAACGAGCGCATTCGCTATTCCAGCAAGTTCGACGACCCCAATCTGCCCGGAGAGATGCAGACGACGGTCACGCTGAAGAAGGTTTCGTGCGGAACGGAGATCAACGTGGTGCAGGAGGGCATCCCGGAGATCATTCCAGCGGAGGCATGCTATCTCGGCTGGCAGGAGTCGCTCCAGTTCCTGGCAAAGCTCGTCGAGCCCGAGATTCCGGACTAAGATTCACCGCCCCGACTTGGCGGGCGTGATTGCAATCGCGCAAGGGGGATCACCGCAACCTCCAGTCACGCCCTGCACCGGCTTCGCGCGACACGCGCGGGTGTTCCACCCGCTGCAAAGGTCCGGTACCTCCCTTGCTGCACTCCTCGTTACTACCGACAGACGAGGAGTGAGAAATGGCCGTCAGCGACATCCTCGAGCAATACGCCGACACCGCGACCTGTGCTGGGCACGACGACGCGAGCAACGATTACGGCAGGGTTGCACCGCTCGCGCCGCGGGATATCGTAAAAGGCGCGCTGATGCGGGCATTCAATGCGGCGCCGACCGCGCCGTTCGCGGAAATCGTCGCTCGGCTCTTCGCTCAGGCGAATCCACAGCAGCGAGCCGGAATGCTGCGCATACTGCTCGAAGCGGCGGGACGTGGTGAAGTGACGGACGGCGTGCTGAGTCATGTACCGGGCCGTGTGCCGGAAGCTCCTTACGAAATAACGGGCCGCGACGCGGAGAAGGTCAAGCCCGAACAGGTGCGTGAGCTGGCAGTCCATGCCGAGAAGCGCAGCCCTGGCGTAATCGACGGGATCAGCGCGTTTCTCGTCCAGCATCCCGACCTCGTGAAAGCTCTCGACCACGCCACGCTCATCGCCGCCCTCCACGACATCGCGGAGCGCATGCGCTCGTAGCGCTGCGCCCGAATCGCCGTTCGCGGAGCAGCAACGAGCCAGGGAGATAGGCCCTGCTTGCGGTGTCGCAAGCGCCGTCGCGCCTCCCGCTCGCGCTCCATCCACGCGGATCACGGCGTTCGTCGACATCGCCGTCCGATGCCCGTCACTGCCTGGGCGGGACAACACTCGCGTCCGCCATGCCAACGAACCGCTTGTGAAGAACTTGCTCTCCCGCCTGCGGGCCAAAACGGTACACTGCCGGCCTTGAATGGCTCGGATCACATGGATCTCACCTACGTCGCCGTGTGGATAGGTCTGCCGCTGCTTGCCGGCTATATCGCACACAGGAAAGCGCGGTCGGTAGTCGGCGCCGTTGTGCTGACGGCCATTGCGCCACCCATCGGCATTCTGACTGTGCTTCTCGTAGGCCCTCATCCCAGCAGCGGCCAGCGCAGCAACACGAACGCAAAGCTTTTGATCGGCCTGCTGCCGCTGTGGGCCGCCATCGCCGTTGTCGCCATTGGTGGCCACGTCTCCAAGTCGCCGGACTACTGGAACGTCGCGCCATGGTTGATTATCGCTGCGCTGCCGGTCTGTATCGTGACGTTGGTTCTGGTAGAAGTGTTCTCGCGTAAGGTCCCCTGATACGGGTCAGTCGAGCCGTACGTTCGCCTCGCGGGCGATCCGGCCGTAGCGTTCGCCGTCCGATTTCAGCAGCGCCGCGAACTGTTCCGGCGTGACAGGGGTGGCGATCATGCCCTGGCTGCGCATGAAGTCGCGCACTTCCGCCATGGAAAGCACTTTGTTGATCTCAGCGTTGAGCCGTGCGATGACGGTCCCAGGCGTTGCCGATGGCACCACGTAGCCGTTCCAGTTCATCGCCTCGATTTCAGCCACGCCTGCTTCGCGCGCTGTCGGGACATCGGGCATGATCGGGTCGCGCTCGGGGCTCGTGACCGCAAGCGCACGCAGTCGTCCTGCTTTCGCAAAAGGCGCGACGGAAAACAGATTCACCAGCACGCCGCTGACATGGCCGCCTACCGCGGCGGTGACGGCCGGCGCCTCGCCTTGAAACGGTGCGTGCACGATGTTCACCTTGTGCGCAAGCTTCAGCGCCTCGCCCAGCATGTTGTGGCTGGTGCCGGGCCCTGACGTGCCGTAGCTCAGCTGACCGGGCCGTGCGCGCGCGAGCGCAATGTATTCCTGCATCGTCCTGGCGGGTACCGTCGGGTGAACCGCGACGACCATGGTCAACGCCATCGCCTCGGCCACGGCCTTGAAGTCCTTCGCGGTATCGAACGGCACTTTGCTGCGCACCGCATGATGCATGGTGAAGCTCGGGCCTATGGAGAGCAGGGTGTGGCCGTCGCCCGGCTGGTGTGCGACGTATTCGGTGCCGATGACCGTGCCGCCGCCCGGCCGATTCTCCACGATCACGCTCTGTCCGAGCTGCATGCGCTGCGCGAGGATGCGCGCGACGACGTCGAACGAGCCGCCGGCGGGGAACGGCACGATGATACGGACCGGCTTGGTGGGAAACTGCTGGGCTGCCGCACTGCCGCAGAGAGCCAACGCGGCGAACAAGACGAGCACGCGGGTCTGTCTCATTTTCTCCTCCCTGGTTATCGGCTCCGCGCCGACCTGCTTGCCCATTCTGCCCATCCATCGCGCCGCCAGCAACGCGGCTCGCTGCGCTCGGTCACATGTTCGAGCGCGTATCGTCGAGGCCGGCCGCGGGGAATTGCGCCTCTTGAAATGCGGCGCACCCCGACCTATCTACGAGATTGAAGGGGTCGCCGAACGGCGTCCCGAAGACAGTGAGTTGTACGAGCAAGGAGGTGAGTTGCGTCATATGGCAAACATCACTGCATATGGCTCGGGCGTGCAAAATCCCGCGCTGGTCCCGTACAGCGAGCCGTTCGAGGACATGCTGAGCGGATTCATGGCCTGGCCGGTCACTTACGGCGGCCACAAGAGTCCGTTGCTGCGGGTCGACGTGACCGAAAGCGACGACGCCTATCACGTCCTGTGCGACATGCCGGGCATGAAGAAAGACGACATCGCCGTCACGATCGAGGGCAGCGACGTAACCATCGCGGGTGAGGTCAAGCAGGAGCAGCAGGCGGGTGCGCAGGAGCGTCTGCTCTGGTCCGAGCGCGCCACCGGGCGCGTGGAGCGCACCTTGAGCTTCAGCCGCGACATCGACCAGTCGCGCGTCGACGCGCGCTACGTGGATGGTGTGCTGGAGCTCACCCTGCCGAAGACCGAAATGGCGGCACGCAAGCGCATCACAATCCATTGAGATCGCTTGCGCTGTCGAAGGCAGAAAGCCGCCCGTAAAGGCGGCTTTTTGCTTTCCGGGCCTCGAGGAAAGTCGAGGAACGCATTGAAAAGAAAACAGGCGTCTATACTTTTTTGGCAGTGGAATGTTTTAGGAGGTGAAGCATGGCAACAGCATTGAGAGAGTTGCGCAGCACGCTGCGGAGCGCCTGGCACAATGTCGCCGACGGCTGGCGCGAACTCGTGGATCGCGCGAGCTCCGCTTTGACACAGTTCGTTCCTACGAAGAACACCGCGCACGTCGCCGAGTCCCGAGCGGTTTCATTTCCGCGATGGGGCGTGCTGGCCGGTGAGGTGATCGAAAAGCCGAAGTCCCTCGTGGTCCAGCTCGAGCTGCCGGGCATCGACCGCGAAGACTGCGAGATCGTGCTCGAGAACGGCGCGTTGCACGTGCGTGGCGAGAAGCGCATGGATAGGGAGCACATCGGAAATTCGTACTACGTGATGGAGCGGGCGTATGGCAGCTTTCACCGCGTCATCCCGTTGCCGGAGGAGGTCGATGCCGATTCCGCGCGTGCTTCGATGAAAAACGGCGTGCTCAAAATCGAACTCGAGAAGAAGCCGGTATCGTCGCGCCGGCGCGTGGCGGTGCATTGACGTCGCGACGCGGCCGTTTCGTATGCGTGTGCGAAGCCGCCGCCCCGCGTCTCTTGCCTGGGCCCGCGTCCTACGTGTTGTCATCCTCACGCATCAAGCCGGCGGCGATCCGCGCCACATCGGCGGGATCGTGGCACGCAAGAGCCGTCGTCGCGGCGCGCTGCAGATCGGCGCTGCTCGCCCGTCGTAGATTTTGGCGGACGCGCGCCGTGCTCGCAGGGCTCATGCTCAGCGCGCGCACGCCCAGGCCGACGAGCAGGCAGGCGGTGGCCGGCTCGGCAGCAGCCTCTCCGCATACCGATACCGTTCGGCCCATGGCACGCGCTGCATCGACGACGTGTTTGATGGCGCGCAGCACTGCCGGGTGCAACACCGAGTAGTAGGCGACGAGCTCCAGCGCGTTGCGGTCTGCAGCGAGCACGAATTGAGTGAGATCGTTTGTGCCGATGCTCACGAAATCGACCTGATCGAGGATCTCCTCTATGGTCAGCACGGCAGCCGGCGTCTCGATCATCGCGCCGACGCTGGGGGGTCGCGCCACGCCTTCTTCGCGGCACACTTCCTCCAGCAGCCGCCTCGCCTGCAGCAGGTCGCTCGGACCGATCACCATCGGAAACTGAATCCTGATATCGCCGGTGGATGCTGCGCGCACGATCGCACGCAGCTGCTCCCGGAACAGATCGCGGGCTATCGTGAGCGCAAAGCGCAAACCCCGCACACCCAATGCGCCGCCGGAGTAAAGGTGCTGGGGAAGAAACGGCGGTCTTTTGTCGCTGCCGAAATCGAAAGTCCTTACGACGAGCGGACGTGATCGCAGCGCGTCGGCGACGGCACGGTACTGCTCGGTCTGCGAGGCAGCCGTGGGCGGCTCGGTCTCGCTCAAGAACATCATCTCGGTGCGGAACAGTCCGACGCCGTCGAGATGATGCTGCAGAACCTGGACGACGTCCGACGCGCAGCCGATGTTGGCAAGGAGCGACACGGGCTCGCCGTCGGTCGTCACGCACAGTCTGTCCTCCGCCTCGACGGCGCGTGACGTCGCGACATCGTACCGCTCTTTTCGCAGCGCATAGGCAGCTTCATCGGGCGCGGCAGGGTGGACCCACACTTCGCCGGTCTGCCCGTCGACGAGAACGCGAACGCCCGATTGGATCTGCGCCGTCGCAGCTGCGACGCCGGTCACGTATGGCACCCCGAGCGATCGCGCGAGGATGGCGGCGTGACTCACCTCGCCGCCGAGCTCCGTGACGATGGCGGCGATTTTCGCCCTATCGACGTGCAGCAGATCGGAAGGCAGCAGCTCGCGCGCGACGACCACCGAATGCGGCTGCAACGCCGAAAGCGGCATAGCGGAACGCGGATTGAGCTGTCGCAATACCCATCGGCCGAGGTCTCGAATGTCCTGCTCGCGCTCACGAAGGTAGGGGTCGTCGCCCTGGGAAAGTAGTGCGGCGAGCTCGCCGACCGTCGCTTCGACCGCCTGCTCCGCGTTCACGCGGTCGCGTGCGATACGCGTGTTGATGCGGTGGGCGAATTCATGGCTTTTGAGCAGCGCGACATGTGCCGAAAAGATTTCCGCATGGTCGCGGCCGATGTCTTGCGCCACGCGGCGGCTGAGCCGCTCCACTTCCTCGACGGCGCGCGAGAGCGCCTGTTGAAAACGCTGCTGCTCGCGCGCGACGCTGCGCTCATCGACGGTGTAATGCGGAACGGTGGCGTGCGCCTGCTCCACGACGAAGGCCACACCATCGCCATATCCCGGTGACACCGCTTTGCCCTTGAGCAAGCGCATGGGAGCTATGCCGGTCGCGCGGGCTCTCCGCTGCGCTCCGCGTGCCAGGAGACGGCGTTCACCTCGGCGCCCCAATCGTCTTCGGCTTCCGACACCGTATCGACGAGTATCGACCACGAGAACGCGGCGAGTGCCAGCACGTCGAGCACGGTGCGCGCAGCTGGCATATGGAGTGGAGACCAGAACCACCAGGTGGCGTGCGCCATCGCGATCAGCAGCGCGGCGAGGCTCGTCAATCGAAAAGCAGCGCGCCGTCTGCGGACAAGAAGCGCTACCCGGCACACCGCGAGAAAAGCGCCGAGCTCGATCACGACCCTCGCCTGCCACACCGACGCCGGGCCGCTGCCGTCGAGCGCCATTGCGCCCGCCATGCCCGACAAAGAACTCAGCGTCATGGCGGCAGTCATCGCAATCATCATGATCGTCAACAATCGCCACAGCCGCAAAGCCATAGCCGCTTACCTCCACTCGAAAACCGACGAATGAACCGCAGTGTGACGTCAGATGGGCGCTGAGGCCCCAAGGGCACTCCCGCCAGCGCCCATGTCATGGGTCGACGGCACGGCACGCCGTCGGTGCGGTAGAAGTATTAGCGGTCGGGGCAGGTTTCAAGGGCCGGGACGGCGCTTGATTCGAACCTGCGCAAGCTTAGCAGTGTCCGGACCAGATGCTCATGATCCGCGGTTTCCGGCATCC
Organism: Rhodospirillaceae bacterium; assembly: GCA_050260255.1. Taxonomy (GTDB): domain Bacteria; phylum Pseudomonadota; class Gammaproteobacteria; order Burkholderiales; family SG8-41; genus JAQGMV01. The sequence continues at coordinate 9,905 of JBLNBW010000283.1, forward strand.
GCCGGCGGACTTTTCGAGGCGATCGGGCCTTCCGCCCCGTCGACGCCAGGTAAGACCGGGGCAAGCGGCGGGCTCCCGGGTCAACTTTCCGTCGTCTGCAGGTCGCCGGCGTCCAGCGAGCCGACGTTGTCTTCCAGCCAGCTGCACCACGTGTTGCGGCTCATCGGCGGCACGATGCGCTCGAGATCCTCCCATCGCACCCGCCATCTTCCGTCGTCGAGCGGGGTCACCGCGACACGAGGCAGCGCACCGAGTCCGAACTGCTCGATGCGATCGGCAATGACCGATTCAGCCTCGCCCGGTGTGAGCAAACGGTCTTCGTCCATGACGCCTCCTTTGCGCGGTCGCAACACGCCGCTTCGCACCGGAAAGCTGCACGATCCGTACCTCCGTGCGTGGCTTTTCTTCGCCCATGGTGCGGCGGGATTGCAATCAGCAGGTGCGGGACTTCGCGGCACGCGCGCGTGAAGGCGCGGCATCCGGGTGGCGAAAGCAGGTCACGAGATGATCGTTCACCATGCCGACGGCCTGCATGAACGCGTAGACGATGGTCGGCCCGACGAACTTGAAACCGCGGCGGGCGAGCTCTTTGGAAACCGCGCGCGACAATTCGGTTTCGGCCGGGATTTCGCGGATGCTGCGCGGAGAATTGATCCTGGGCCGGCCGTCGACGAAGTCCCACAAGAGGTTCGAGAAGCCCGGCCCTTTTTCCATGACCTCAAGCCATGCGCGTGCGGAGCGTATCGTGCCTTCGATCTTCAATCGGTTGCGTACTATGCCTCCGTCCTGCATCAACCGCTCGACGTTCTTCGGGGTGTAGCGCGCGATTTTCGCCGGCTCGAAGCCGTCGAAGGCGCGCCGAAAATTGTCCCGTTTGCGCAGGATGATGATCCACGAAAGACCCGCCTGGAATCCGTCGAGCACGAGCTTCTCGAAGAGCGCGCGGTCGTCGTATTCCGGCACGCCCCATTCCCGATCGTGATAGTCGATGTACAGACGATCCTCTCCAGGCCACGGGCATCGGCTCGGCAGGCTCACCGCATCTCGTTTCGTGCTCACGGCTTCAGGGCCTCGAATCGCACCGCGATCGCCGCGCTCGCGATCACCACCTGGTCGTGGCCTTCTTTGGCCGGCACGTCGAGACCGCCTTTGACGACGCTCACCGTCACCTGCCCCAGCGGCAGACTTGCTTTCACTTTCGTGGCATCGACCTTCTCGGGCTGTTGCACGCCTATCGTCACGTCCACGTGCGCGTCCCGCGGATCGATGCTGAGCGAGCGGATCAGGCTCAAAGACGAGTGGTGCAACGCGTCCTCGACCGCTCGCAGGGCGGCCTTGGTGTAGTCGGCGCCATGCAGATCGTTGCCCGCGCCCATTTCCAGAATGAAGCGTTTCAGCGCCATCGCGCGCCTCCTAAAGATCCAGGTACACAACAGCAGCGGCGTGCGCCATGACTGTCGAGGACGTGCCCTCGTCGTTCATGCTCTCCAGACCGCCCTCCACCACCTCAACCGAGCCCGTGCCGTGCGGCAGCACGGCGAGCACTTGCGCTTTGTCGACCGCGTCCGGTTTCGGCACGCCGATCACGACCTCGACGAACATTGCATCGGTCGGCATGCCGAGCGCCGCCGCGACGTTGAGCGAGTTGCGCCAGAGGGCGTCCCGCAGCGCGCGCACTGCCGCCTTGGTGTAATCGGCGCCGCGGATATCGGTGCCCATGCCGAATTCGATCACCATGCGTTTCATGGCCATTGAGGTCTTCTCCTGCATTGCGCCGCAATGCCGCTTGCTCGCTGCGATCCTACCGCCAAAGCGCCGCGCTTAGGAGACCACCCGCCATTTCTGCTGCGTCACACGTTGCGCTCGTCTTACAATACGACCCTTTAAGCGAAGTGCACCACGAGGGTTCGCGCCATGCAATCGGACGAGACGCTGCGGTTTGACGTGATCGTGATCGGGACCGGGCTCGCCGGCCTGACGGCGGCGTTGCATCTCGCCCAGCGCTGTCGCGTGGCGCTCGTCACGAAGAAAACGTTGCAGGACACCGCGAGCAGTCAGGCGCAAGGCGGCATTGCGGCCGTCACGTCGCCCGATGATGACATCGATCTGCACGTTCGCGACACGCTCGTTGCCGGTGCCGGCCTGTGCGACGAGGACACCGTTCGATACGTCGTGGAAGGCGGTGAGCAGGGCGTCGAATGGTTGATACGCCAGGGGGTGCGCTTCACCGCCGACCCGGGCTCGCCGACCGGCTATCACTTGACCACGGAAGGCGGTCATAGCCGCCGGCGCGTCATACATGCAGCCGATGCGACGGGGGCCGAAGTGCAGCGCGCGCTGACGGCGAAAGCGAGCGACCATCCCAATATCACGGTGCTGGAGCAGCACAACGCCATCGATCTCATTACGGCGAGCAAGCTCGGCTACACCGAGAACCGCTGCCACGGCTGCTACGTGCTGCACGCTCCCAGCGGTCGCGTGCTCACGCTGTCGGCCCCGCATACCATTCTCGCCACGGGCGGCGGCGGCAAGGTTTATCTCTACACGACGAATCCCGATACCTCCACCGGCGACGGCATCGCCATGGGATGGCGCGCAGGCTGCCGCGTCGCGAACATGGAATTCATTCAGTTCCACCCGACCTGTCTCTATCACCCGCACGCCAAGTCTTTCCTGATCTCCGAGGCAGTGCGTGGCGAGGGCGGACTGCTCAAGCTTCCCGACGGCACGCGATTCATGCCCGCCCATGACGAGCGCGCAGAGCTCGCGCCGCGGGACATCGTGGCGCGCGCCATCGATTTCGAGATGAAGAAGCATGGGCTCGACTGCGTCTATCTCGACATCACCCACAAGCCGGCCGACTTCGTCGCTTCGCACTTTCCCACGATCATGCGGCGCTGCCTGGAGCTCGGCATCGACATCACCAGACAGCCGATACCCGTCGTGCCCGCGGCGCATTACACGTGCGGCGGCCTGGTGGTCGATCACAACGGACGCACCGACATACCGGGGTTGTATGCGATCGGCGAGACCTCGTGCACCGGATTGCACGGTGCAAACCGGCTGGCGAGCAACTCGCTGCTGGAGTGCCTGGTGTACGGACGCGCCGCAGCCCGCGACATCCTGGCGGCGCCACAGGGGGCGGCACCGCAGCTGCCGGCATGGGACGAAAGCGGCATCGAGGATGCCGACGAGCAGGTCGTCATCGCGCACAACTGGGACGAGCTGCGCCGGCTCATGTGGAACTACGTGGGTATCGTTCGGACGAGGAAGCGTTTGATGCGTGCGCTGAGCCGCATCCGCCTGCTGCAGGAGGAAATCGACGACTTCTACTCGCATTTCCGGGTAAACGACGATCTGCTGGAGCTGCGCAATCTCGCCACCACGGCCGAGCTCATCGTCCGCTGCGCTTTGCAGCGCCGGGAAAGCCGCGGCCTGCATTTCAATCGCGACTTCCCCGACACCCTGTCCGTCGCGCGCAGCACGGTCCTCGTGAGGTAGACCGCGCCCCATCACGCCGCAGCGGGCGGTTGCCGCGAGAAAAGAAAGCCGCTTCTCGCCAAAGATTCACTGGCGCGCGATAAACGCGAGAAGGTACACTCACGCCGGTTCTGTCGCGATCGTTCAACCTCACCGCTCTCGAATCTCGAACGCCCATGAGAAAACTGCCCGTAATCATCGTCCTTCTTCTGATCGTCGCCGTCGTGCTCGGGGGTGCTGCGTACTTCCTCGCCCCGCGCTTCGAATGGCAGGCGCCGCAGGTGAAGCTTCCCGACTCCGACGTGATCGGCCTCGCGCCGATCGAGATCGATGTCACCGATCAGGGCGCAGGGCTGAAGTCGCTTGCAGCGACCCTCGTGGTCGGCGGCGCCGAGCACGCGCTGGTGTCCGAGCAGTTCGGAGAGCCGGTGCCCGGCAAGAAGTTCAGCGTGACGCTGCCGAAGGTTGCGGGCCTGAAGGAAGGTCCGGCGGTGCTGCGCGTGAGCGCGCGCGACGGCTCCTTGTGGAACTTCTTCAAAGGGAACGAGACCCTGATCGAGAAGAAGCTCAACATCGACGTCACGCCGCCCACGCTCGAGCTGATCGCGGACGACCGCTACGTGAACTTCGGCGGCGTGGGTGTCATCGTCTACAAGCCGTCGGCGGACACGGCGACGAGCGGCGTGAAGATCGGCGGCTATTTCTTTCCCGGCTTCAAAGGCCAGATCAAGGACCACCCGGATCACTACCTCGCGCTGTTTGCTCACGCTTACAACGCGCCGCCCGACGCGAGAGCGGTCCTCGTCGCAACCGACAAGGCCGGCAACAGCAAGGAGCTGCCGCTCGTCTATGAGCTGAAGAACGTCAAGTACCGGAAGAGCACGATCGCTTTGAACGACAGCTTCCTGCAGAACAAGGTCGCCCCGCTGTTAAACGACGTCGCCGCGCGTCAGGGCAGCGTCAAAGACATATTCGTGGCGGTGAACAAGGACCTCAGAAAAGAAAACGAGGACAAGATCATCTCGGTCACGAGCCAGGCCACGCCGTCGATACTCTGGAAGGGCGCGTTCAGCCAGCT
>JBLNBW010000284.1:0-6422 GCA_050260255.1 Rhodospirillaceae bacterium
GTCCTTTTGACTCAATGACCCCCGCTTTTTTTTTGTGCGGGCTGGGTTTGAAGCGGGGGGGCCCGGAACCCCGGCCGCCGCCCTCCTCCCTGATCCGCCCTTGCGGACGGCCCGCCTGTCAGAGATCTACGCGTACTTTCCGATCTTTGGTTTCGTGCAGGAACGCGCTGCCTATCACGAGCGACATCGCGGCCACGACGATCGGATACCACAAGCCGTAATAGATATCGCCCGAAGCCGCCACCATTGCGGTGGCAAGCAGCGGCAGCATGCCGCCGAACCAGCCGTTGCCGATGTGGTACGGCAGCGACATCGACGTATAGCGGATACGTGCGGGAAAGAGCTCCACCAGGAACGCCGCGATGGGGCCATACACCATGGTCACGTAGATCACCATGATGACGAGGATGAGCTCGGCCATCACCCAGTTCACCTGCGCAGGATCGGCTTTTGCCGGGAAACCGGCATCCTTGAGCGCAGCCTTGAGCTTCGCCTCGTCATGGCCCTCGATCCGTACGTCACCGATCCTGGTGACGACCGGCTTATCCGCTTCGGCGGGCGTCGACGTAAACGAGATGCCCTGCTTGGTGAGGAAGTCCTTGGTTTTGTCGCACTCGGTGAATCGGGACCACGGGCCGACAAAAATGTGGAAGTTGCAGTCCGAGGCCGCGACGGAGATCGGGGTCTTGGCCGCCGCCGCTTCCAACGCCGGATTCACATAGTGGGTCAGGCCCTTGAACAGCGGGAAGTACGTGACCACCGCGAGCAGGCAGCCCGCCATGATGATCTTCTTGCGGCCAATGCGGTCCGACAGCCAGCCGAAGAATATGAAGAACGGCGTGCCGATGATGAGCGAAACGCCGATCAGGATATACGCAAGCTGGTAGTCGAGCTTGAGCGAGATGATGAGGAAGAACAGTGCGTAGAACTGCCCGGTGTACCAGACAACGCCCTGTCCGGCCGTCGCGCCGAGCAGGGCAAGCAGCACGATCTTTGCGTTGTCCCAGCGGGCGAAGCTCTCCGTCAACGGCGCTTTCGATGTCCGCCCTTCGGCCTTGATTTTCCTGAACACCGGCGATTCTTCCAGCTTCAGCCGGATGTATACGGAGAAGATCAGCAGCACCAGGGAAAGGAGAAACGGGATGCGCCAGCCCCAATCCGTGAAGCCGGCCGGACTCATCGTCGTGCGGCAAAGGAGGATGATGCCCAGCGACAGGAAGAAACCTATCGTCGCCGTCGTCTGGATCCAGCTCGTGTCGTAGCCGCGGCGCTCCTCGGCGGCGTGCTCCGCGACGTAAGTCGCCGCACCGCCGTATTCGCCGCCGAGCGCGAGGCCTTGCAACAGCCGCAGCAGGACCAGAATGATCGGTGCGGTCCAGCCGATTGACGAGAACGTCGGCAGCAGGCCGACGGCGAATGTCGACGCACCCATGCAGACGATGGTGATGAGGAAGGTGTACTTCCGGCCGACGATGTCGCCGACGCGGCCGAAGACGAGAGCGCCGAACGGGCGCACCAGGAAGCCGGCTGCATACGTGGCAAACGCCGACAGCAATGCCGCCGTGTCGTTGCCCTTCGGAAAAAACAGCGATGCGAAGAACGGTGCGAGGGTCGCATAGAGGTAGAAGTCGTACCACTCGAACACCGTGCCGAGCGACGACGCAAAAATGACTCGCTTCTCTTCCGGCTTGAAATCGGAATGCGGCGGCACTACGGGTTGCGCAATACTCGACATGAACGCGCTCCTCCTGGTTGGACCGCCGGCACGCGCGTGTCGAATTGTTTGCCGCGCTGCGCCGATGGCACGCTTAGTAAGTCATGCTTCGGCGCGGCGGACCATTAGGGAAAACCCCAAGCGCGCTGCAAAAGATCGCGCCTTTTCAGTGATTTCCGTAAGGAAGTTGTCAGGATTTCGGTCGGCCGGAGCGGTCGGAGCCAAGACCGTCGCCGATTTCGAGCAGCATGCGCACGAGCTCGGCCGTGGAATCGACGCCCAGCTTTTTCATCAACTGAGCGCGGTGCGCCTCCACCGTCTTGATGCTGACGCCCAGCTCGTCCGCCGTCACCTTGTTGAGCTTGCCTGCAACGACGCAGTGCATGACGTCCCGCTCGCGCGGTGTGAGCTTGCCCAGACGCGCCGCGATCGCCGCCTTGCGGGCCCGCGCCTGCCGCTGCACGCGGTCGGCCGCGATTGCCCGCGCCACGACGTCGAGCAGCACGCGATCGTTGAAGGGCTTCTCGAGAAAATGAAACGCACCTTTCTGCATGGCGTTCACCGCCATCGGCACGTCGCCATGACCGGTGATGAAGATGACAGGCGCGGTGTAGTTGCGGCGGCCGAGTTCCGATTGCAGTTCGAGTCCCATCATGCCCGGCATGCGTATGTCGAGCAGCATGCAACCCGGCTGATCAGGGTCGCCGCGCGCAAGCAGGGCTTCGGCGCTCGAAAACGCGACGACCACATGGCCCGCCGTCTGCAGCAGCCACACGAGCGAATCGCGGAATGCGTCGTCGTCGTCGACGACGCACACGACGGGCTCGCCATCCCACGGTGTCATGATACGTGCCGCGGCAGGGAAAACGAAAACACGCTGCCTCCCCCGGGACGCTGCGCGGCGACGAGGCGGCTTTCGTGCGCTTCGAGCACGGATCGGCAGATGTGCAATCCGAGGCCTGTGCCCTGCTCGCGCGTAGTGAAAAACAGCTCGTGGCGATTTTCCGCCACCGTTACCGGGATGCCGCAGCCGCTGTCCGCGACGTCGATCCCGACTCGTCCGTCGGCCTGCACAGTCGCCGATATGCGCAGCATGCGTTGTGTAGCCGGCGTGCGCTGCATGCTGTCGATCGCGTTACGGCACAGGTTGAGCAACGCCTGCTCGATGAGCACCGAGTCCGCGTACACCGCGGGCAAGTCGCTGCCGACGTCGACGGAGAGCCGTATCTCGGCGTTCGCGATGTCGCGCTCGAGCGTGGAGACGACATTGTCCAACATGTCGCTTACGCTGCATGCGCCGCGATGCGGCTCGCGCTTGCGCACGAGATCGCGCACCCGATGAATGATGCGGCCGGCGCGCTCCGCCTGGCTCGCACACTTCTCCAGCGCTTCGGCGATTTCATGCGTGTCGCAAGAGCCGGACCGCAGGCGGCGCAACGCGCCGCGGTTATAGTTTGCAATGGCGGCGAGCGGCTGATTGAGCTCATGCGCAAGCGTCGACGCCATTTCGCCCAGCATGATGAGGCGCGCCGCGCTTTCCATCTGGCCTTGACGATGACGGGCCTGCAACTCGGCTTGGCGACGCTCCGTCACGTCCGTTGCGACCTGCAGCCGCACCAGCCGCCCGTCGACCCAGCGTATGGCGCGCGCATGAACCATGTACCAGCGCCCATGCTGGGGATCGCGAATTTCCGCCGTGACACCGCCGTGCGGCGTGCCGCGCGCGTCGAGCAGGCGGTCGGCCGCGAACATTTCCGCTGGTGCAGGCGACCAGCTTGCTTCGATGCGCGCCGCGGTGTCGGGCACTGTTCCGAGGAGCGTCCGGCACGGTGGGTTGAAATACAACACCACGCCGTTGTAGAGGTCGACCACGTACACGATCGCGTCCAGACCTTCGAGCACGGTAACGAAGCGCTCGTCGGAGCGGTTGAGCGCCATCTTGAGTCGCGCGAGCAGCACCGCGAACATGGTCCACGTCGCGAGCTTGATGAGGCCTTCCCACCAGCGGTAGAACGGGTGCGAGTAATGATGGCCGGCGAGGATATCGGATGCCATCCACGCGCCGACGGCAAAAACGGCGAGCACGATCGCGGGTTGCAGGCCGCAGCGCCATGCCGTGATGAACAGCGGCACGAAGTACAGGATCGACAGCGTGAGCTCGTAGCCGGTGAGGAAATCGGCTATGGCGATCAGCAGCACCATGGCGCCGCTCAACACGAGCGCCGCGTTCGCGGGCGGCAGATCGACGCGAAAAACGCGATCAGCCAAGGTCGGTGTCACGGCCGTCCCCGCTTGCTGCAATCAACGCGTTCGCCATCACGACATGCGCTCCGAGAGCTGCTACTGGCGCCAGCATAGCGCACCAGCATAGCCATCATCCCATTCAGCGGGCAGGACATCCAGTGTTGTGGCGGCGCGTGCGGCCGCTAGGCGGTGCACGCGCCTCATGCGCTCAACGATAGAAAACGTCGATCAGAAACAGCGCGCTTTGCGGCACGTACGTGATCAGCAGGAGCACACCGACGAGCACGGCGATGTAATAGAGATTGACGCGTGTGACTTCCCACACCGATGCTTTGGCGATCGAGCATGCGACCATCAGCACGCTCGCCACCGGCGGTGTCTGCTGGCCTATGCCCAAGTTGACCGTGACGATGAGCCCAAAATGGATGGGATCGATGCCGACGGCTTTGACCAGCGGCATGACGACGGGCACCACGAGGATGATCGCCGCGGCCGAGTGCAGGAACATGCCGAGCAGCAGGAACAGCACGTTGAGCAGCGCGAGCACGATCCACTTGTTGTTGGTGAGGTCCGCGACCGATTGCGCCAGATGCTGCGGCGCCTGGATTTCGGTGAGATACACGCCGAGCAGCGAGCTCGTCGCGACCAGCAGCATCACCACCGCGGTCTGCACCCCGCCTTCGATGATCGCCGCCTTCAGATGCTTCAGATCGAGCTCGCGGTAGATCACGAGACCGATGAACAGCGCCGCGACCACCGCAAGCGCAGCCCCTTCGGTCGCGGTCACCACGCCGCCGAATATCGCGCCCAGGATGATCATCGGCAGCGTGAACGCCCAGAACGCCTCGCGGAACGTCTGCTTCACGCGCTTCCACTGCAGTTTCTCCTCCACCGGCAGGTTGTAGCGGCGCGCGAAGTAGTAGGCCATCGCCATCAGACAGAAGCCGCCCAGCACACCGGGCACGATGCCGGCGACGAACATCTCGACCACGGAGGTGCCGGCCATCACCGCGTAGAGAATCATCGGTATCGAGGGCGGGATGATGACGGCGAGCGTCGCGGCCGACGACATCGTCGCAGCGGCCACGGCTTTCGGATAGCCTTTCGCCTTCATCGCGGGGATGAGGATCGAGCCGAGCGCCGACACGTCGGCTACGGCTGACCCCGAGATCTCCGCGAAGAACATCGACGCGCCTATCGACACCATGGCGAGGCCGCCGCGCACGAAGCCCAAGATCGAGGACGCGAACGCAATCAGCCGCGTGGAAATGCCCGACGCATTCATGATCGCGCCGGCAAGTATGAAAAGCGGTATCGCGATCAACGGAAAGTTGGTCGCGCCGGTGAAGAGCGTGATCGGCACGTTGGGCAGCGCGGAAAAGCCCTGGGTCACCACCATGGCGACGACGGCGACGATGCCGAGCGCCACGGCGATCGGAATGTCGAGCACGACCAGCGCGAGCACGCACACGAAAAGGAGCAGGATTTCCATCAGTGGCTCGCCTCCCGCGCGATGCCGTCGATATCGCTCGCCGGCCGGTCGTCCCATCGTGCGCGCGCCAGCACGGCGGGCATGGTGATCAACTCCGCGATGATGATGAGCACCGCCCCGATCGGCAGCGCCGATTGCACCCAGTTCACCGGCACCTCGGGCAGGCTCACCAGCCGGTCGGCGGCGAGCACGTCCATGATCTCGTAGCCCGCCCACGCGACGAGCGCAAAGAATGCGATGACCAGGAATTCGGCGAGCAGGCGCAGCAGATAGCGCACGTTGGGTGGCGCCAGTGCGACGAGCTCCGGGCAGCCGATGTGCGAACGGTTTACCGCCGCCAGGGCGGAGCCGTAAAACGTGAGCCAAGCGAGCAGCAATGCGGCGATCTCGTCGTACCAGACGAGCGACGCGCCCATCGTTCTGTAGATGACGCCGACGGTGACTTCCACGGCGAGTGCCGTCATCAGAACGATGACGATCCATTCGAGCAGCTTTTCGTAGCCGGCGCGGACGCGTTCGAGCGTCATTGGAATTCCTCCGGGTGCGGTGATGCGGGCGGCGGCCGCCGCCCGCTTGTCGTCTTTATTTGGCGAGGCTCAGCGCTTTGTCGATGAGCTCCTTCGAGCCTTTTACTTCCTTGCCGAACTCGTCGTACACCGCCTTGCTCGCCTTGACGAACGCGGCTTTGTCCACTTCGTTCACCTGCATGCCGCCCGCCTTGAGCTTCTGCAGCAGCTCGTTGTCGTCCTTCGCGGCCTCGTGATAGACGTACGCCTGCGTCTCCTTCGCCGTGTCCTCGAGTACTTTGCGCACATCGGGTGCCAGGCTCGCCCATTTCTTCGCGCCTGCCGTCACGTAAGCCGGCGTGTACACGTGACCGGTGAGCGAGAGGTACTTCTGCACTTCCTGGAATTTCGCGCTGTAGATCTGCGTGAACGGATTCTCCTGACCGTCCATCACGCCGGTCTGCAG
>JBLNBW010000285.1:0-2703 GCA_050260255.1 Rhodospirillaceae bacterium
GCCGCTGCCGCTTCTGCGTACTCCATCCCGTGCACATCACAGAGCACCACGACTTCCCTGTAGTGCACTGGCAGCGCAAGCACTGCCTCGCGCACCGCCTCCACCGTGCGGCTGCGTTCGACATCTCCCGCCACGTCAGCCGGGGCGGCGAAATCGGATCCCTCTGCGCTCTCGGTGCGCGCGTCGCGCTCCAGCGCCTTCAGCACCTGCTTGCGGGCAATGCCGTAAAGAAACGCCGCCACCGAACCGCGCGCGGCGTCGTACCGCGCCGTCCCGCGGATCAGCGCCAGAAAAACCTCCTGGACCACGTCTTCCGCAACCACGCCCGAGCCGCTCATCTGGAACGCGAACCTGTACAGTCCGGCTTGCCGGCGGCGATAGAGGTCCGTGAAGGCGCCCTCGTCGCCCGCACCCGCCCGGCTCAACAGCTCCGCGTCGCTCAGGAGTTGCTCTGGCATCAAGCCGTTCTCACTTTAGATTCCGTCCTGAAAAGTAAAGAGTTCCGAAAAATCAGCCAGCCCCGTTTCTTACAATAGAAGAGTGACAGGTCACGAGATCCGCAAGAAGTTTCTCGATTTCTTCGCCGCCCGCGGACACCGCATCGTGCGAAGTTCCTCGCTTGTTCCGGCGAAGGATCCGACGCTTTTGTTCACGAACGCCGGGATGAACCAGTTCAAGGATGTGTTCCTGGGCCTGGAAAAGCGCGACTACACGCGCGCAACCACCTCGCAGAAGTGTGTGCGCGCGGGAGGCAAGCACAACGACCTCGAGAACGTCGGCTACACGCGCCGCCACCACACGTTCTTCGAGATGCTAGGCAACTTTTCCTTCGGCGACTACTTCAAGCCCGAAGCCATCGAGTTTGCCTGGGACCTGGTCACGAAGGAATTCGGCCTGCCGAAAGACCGCCTCTACGTCACCGTGTTCCGCGAGGACGACGAGGCTGAGCGCCTCTGGCAGGACGTCGCCGGCGTCCCGCGAGACCGCATCTTCCGCCTCGACGAGAAGGACAACTTCTGGCAGATGGGCGAGACCGGACCGTGCGGCCCGTGCTCGGAGATTCACTACGATCTGGGCGAGGGCACGGCCGAAATCGAAGTGGCGAACGACGCGTTCCCCAGCGACAGCGGCCGCTACGTCGAGATCTGGAACCTCGTGTTCATGCAGTATGACCGCGACTCGCAAGGCAACCTGAACCCGCTGCCGCGGCCTTCCATCGACACCGGCATGGGCCTGGAGCGGGTGGCCGCCGTCCTGCAGGGCAAGCTCTCGAACTACGACACAGACCTGCTGCGGCCCATCATCGATCGCGCGGGCGAGCTCTTCGGCGTGGAGTACGGAAGCGACCCGGCTTCCGACACCGCGCTGCGCATCATCGCCGACCACAGCCGCGCGGCGGAGTTCCTCATCCATGACGGAGTGGTGCCGGCCAACGACGGGCGCGGCTATGTGCTGCGCAAGATCATGCGGCGCGCTATGCGCCACGCGCGGCGTATCGGCGCAACGGAGCCGTTCCTCTACAAGCTCACGGGCTTCGTCGCAGAACTGATGCAGCCCGCTTACCCCGAACTTGCGGAGAGCGTCGAGCGCGTCGCCCGCATCGTCAAGGACGAGGAGCATCGCTACGCCGCCACCTTCGAGATTGCCGAGCGCATCTTTCACGACGAGGCGCGCAGCGCCGAACAGGTGCTTCCGGGAGTTGTGGCGTTCAAGTTGTACGACACCTATGGCCTGCCGCTCGACGAGCAGGAGGACATGGCGCGCGAGTACGGCCTCACGATCGACCGCGCCGAGTTCAACCAGGAAATGGAGAAGCAGCGCGAGCGCGCCCGCGCAAGCTGGAAGGGCGCGGACCGCGCCGCCATTGCGCCGGTGTACCAGGCGCTTGTAGCCGCCGGTCGCACAGAGTTCCGCGGTTACGACACGCTCGAGTGCACGGCCAAGGTAGTTGCGATCGTGAAGAACGGCGAGGCTGTCCCCGCGGCCGCGCCGGGCGAGGAGGTCGAGATCGTGCTCGACGCCACGCCGTTCTATGCCGAGTCTGGCGGGCAGGTGGGCGATCGCGGGGCGCTGTATTACGCCGGCTCCGAGCAGAAGGTGGCCGCGGTCAAAGACACCTGGTCGCCGGTGCCGGGGCTTATCGTCCACAAGGCCATAGCGGTGTGGCCCATAGCACGCGGAGACGAAGTGCTCGCGTCGGTGGCGTCCGCGACACGCCGGCCTACCATGCGCAATCACACCGCCACGCACCTGCTGCACGCTTCGCTGCGGGCCGTGCTCGGCACGCACGTCAAGCAGGCTGGCAGCGTTGTCGAACCGACGCGGCTTCGCTTCGACTTCTCGCACTACGCCGCGCTGGACGCATCGCAGATCGCCGAGGTCGAGCGGCTGGCAAACGAGCAGATACTCGCCGACCGCGAGGTCGTCTGCACGGTTATGGAACTCGATCAGGCGATCGCGGGCGGCGCGACGGCGCTGTTCGGCGAAAAGTACGCCGACCGCGTGCGCGTCATCGAGGTGCCCGGCTTCTCGAAGGAGCTTTGCGGTGGCACGCACGTGCGGCGCACCGGCGAAATCGGGATGCTGAAGATCATCTCCGAAAGCAGCATCTCAGCGGGCGTGCGGCGCATCGAGGCCGTGACCGGCGAGGGCGCCCTCGAACGCTTCCAGCTGGACGAGGAATTGCTGCGGCGCGCCGCAGCC
>JBLNBW010000286.1:0-7224 GCA_050260255.1 Rhodospirillaceae bacterium
CGGCATCCGCAATACGGAAAAAATCGAAAATCTGACGAAAGAGTTGCCCCAGGCTTACAAAGAATTTCTGCAGATTACCGACAAGCTGGAACGCCATTATAAGGAAATGCAGGACGTCGAATTCACGATCGAGCGCGGCAAGCTGTGGATGCTGCAGACGCGCGACGGCAAGCGCACCGCGCAGGCTGCGATACGCATCGCCGTCGATCTCGTGAAGGAAAAGCTCATCACGAAAGCTGAAGCGGTGCGCCGCGTAACACCCGAGCACATCGATTACTTCCTCCATCCGCAGCTCGAAGCGAGCGCCCGCGCAAAGGCCGCCGAGAGCGGCACGCTCATCGCGAACGGCCTCAACGTCTCGCCGGGCGCCGCGATCGGCCAGATCGTGTTCGACGCGGACACGGCGGAGCACTGGGCGAAGAAGCTTAACAAGAAAGTCATCCTCGTTCGCGCGGAAACGCGCCCCGACGATGTGCACGGCATGCTGGCTGCGCAAGGTGTCGTCACCAGCCGTGGCGGCCGCACGAGCCATGCGGCGCTGGTCGCGCGCCAGTTCGGCATTCCGACCGTCGTCGGCGTGACGACTCTCGAAGTGAACGCCGATCGCAAGCTCATGCGCACGGCTGACGGCAAAACGCTGAAGGAAGGCGATTGGCTGTCCATCGACGGCGGCACCGGCGAAGTATTCGCCGGCGAGATCGAAACGCTCGTTCCCGATGTGACCGACCCGTATCTCGTGCAGCTGCTCGGCTGGGCCGACGGCTTCCGCCGCCTCGGCGTGTGGGCGAACGCCGATTATCCGCGCGATGCGGAGCGCGCCCGGAAATTCGGTGCCGAGGGCATAGGCCTGTGCCGGACCGAGCACATGTTCTTCGAAGCGGAACGTCTGCCCATCGTGCAGAGCATGATACTTGCGCGCGATGCGCAAGAGCGCGCGCAGCATCTTGCCAAACTGCTGCCGATACAGCGTGCCGACTTCACCGGCCTGTTCAAGGCAATGGATGGACTGCCGGTGACCATACGACTCATCGATCCGCCGCTGCACGAGTTTCTGCCCAACCACGACGAGCTGCAGAAGGCCGTGGTCGAGCTCGAGACGCGCATCAGGTTAAAGGACGGCGAGGCCGCCGATCTCGAGAAAGAGCTTCATGCCAAGCGCAAGATGCTGGAAAGCGTCGAGGCGATGCGGGAGCAGAACCCCATGCTTGGTCTGCGCGGCTGCCGCTTGGGGATACACATGCCCGAGCTCGTGTTGATGCAGGTGCGCGCGATCATGGAAGCTGCATGCGCGTGCGCCAAGGCGGGCGGCAAGGTGAAACCCAAGATCATGATTCCGCTCGCAGCCACCAGCAAGGAACTCGAGATGCAGCGCACGCTGCTCGAGGAGGAAGTGAAGAAGGTGCTCGCCGAGCAGCGCATCAGGGTAGCCTACCAGTTCGGCACGATGATCGAAGTGCCGCGCGCAGCCATCGTCGCCGATCAGATCGCCGAGTATGCCGAGTTCTTTTCTTTCGGCACGAACGATCTCACGCAGATGACCTTCGGCGTGTCACGCGATGATTCGGAGACCGGCTTTCTGAGCGAGTATCTGCAGAAAGGGATACTGGAAAAGAACCCGTTCGCCACGATAGACCGCAACGGGGTCGGCCACCTGATGGCGCTCGGCACGAAGCTCGGGCGCAGCCGCCGCAAGACGCTGGAAATCGGGATTTGCGGCGAGCACGGCGGCGATCCCTCGAGCATCGAGTTCTGTCATATCACCGGGCTCGACTATGTGTCGTGCTCGCCGTTCCGCGTGCCGGTGGCGCGGCTCGCGGCAGCCCACGCGGCGTTGGGCGATACCAAAGACCAGCGCTAACACCCTGCCCCGACGAAAATGGCGCGGACTTCGCGCCACACCAAAAAAAAGGGCCGGCACCAGCCGGCCCTTTTGCTGTCGTCCTCCCTGTGTTGCACGCAGCGGTGATCCGGTTGCGATCACCGTGTGCCGTTTACGCCTTTTTGATACGGTTGCTCGGATAATGCCGCTACCACCCGATGGCAACGGCATTTCACGATGACACCGAGCGCGGTAAGTAGCCTCATCCGGCACAGCGACATTACGCGCCGCCAACTCCGCACCCATGCGCTGGCCCTGCTCGCCTGCGTGGCGACGGCAGCGATTGCCTGGCCGCTCACCCCCTATTTCGATCTCGCCAACATCGTCATGCTGTTCCTGCTCACCGTGATGCTCATTGCATTGCGGCTCGGGCGTTCGCCGTCGGTGCTCGCCGCCGTCGTGAGCGTCGTGCTGTTCGATTTCGTGTTCGTGCCGCCTCGCTTTTCGCTCGCCGTGAGCGACGCACAGTACCTGGTCACGTTCGCCGTCATGCTGGCCGTCGCGCTGATCACGGGTCAGCTCACGTCGTCTCTTCGGGCGAGCGCACGCGACGCGGCTTTCCGCGAGCGGCGCACGCAAGTGCTGTATGAAATGGCGCGCGAGTTCGCAGGCGCGCTGACTGCAGATCAAGTACACGCTGCCGCACAGCGGCTCACGACCGACGTGCTGGACGCGCGCATTGCAATCATGGCGGCCAATACCCCGGCGCATCTCGAACCGGTGCAGGATGCGCCGTGGGCGGACGTCGGCACCGCGCGCATGGCGTACGACCGGCCGATATATGGCAATGTCGACGCGGCCACGCCAGTGGCTTACCTGCCGCTCAAGGCACCGACGACCGTCCGCGGCGTCATGGCCGTGCTGTTCGGCGACAAGCAGGTCGCCACGCTCGCCGCCAATGAAGCGCTCATGGAGACGATCGCATCGCTGATCGGCATTGCGCTCGAGCGTCTGCATTATGTCGATGTCGCGACGCGCACCGAACTGCAGATCGCGTCCGAGCGCTTGCGCAACTCAATGCTCTCTGCCCTCTCGCACGACGTGCGCACGCCGCTCACCGCGCTGGTAGGGCTCGCCGACGCTCTCGCGCGCTCGAAACCGGCGTTGGCCGGGCCGCAGCGCGAGCTCGCGCAAGCGATCAGCGAGCAGTCCGTACGCATCAACGCGATGGTGAACAAGTTGCTCGACATGGCACGGTTGAGCTCGGGATCGGTGCACCTGCGCAAGGAATGGCAGCCGCTGCAGGAAGTCGTCGGCGCGAGCTTGAAGCTGCTGGAATCGGCGCTCGAAGGGCGGGACGTGCGGGTCGATCTCGCACCCGATGTGCCACTGCTCGACTTCGATGCGGTGATGGTTGAGCGCGTGCTGTGCAACCTCCTCGAGAACGCAGCGAAGTACACCCCGGCCGGCGCGCCGATCGACATCTGCGCCCGGCTTGCAGGCAACCAGGTCGAAGTCAGCGTGTGCGATCGCGGGCCTGGCCTGCCGGCCGCGCAGACCGACATCTTCGGCGTATTCAAGCGGGGAGAACGGGAATCGGCGAAGCCGGGTGTCGGGCTGGGTCTTGCAATCTGTCGCGCCATCGTAGAGGCGCATGGGGGCGCAATCCGAGCGTACGACCGCCCGGGCGGCGGCGCGTGCTTTGCCTTCACGCTTCCTAGGGGAGCGCCGCCCCGTGTCGAGCCCGAGGAAACCACTGCATGAGCGACCCGCCCCGCATAGCAATCGTCGAGGACGAGCAGCAGATCCGTCGCTTCGTGCGCGCCGCGCTGGAGGACGAGGGCTGCTGCGTGGTCGAGGCGGAGAACGCCGCGCGCGGCGTTGAGGCGATCGCACGCGACGACCCCGACCTCGTGGTGCTCGATCTCGGCCTGCCCGATCGCGACGGCATCGACGTGATACGCGATCTGCGAACCTGGACCGCGGTGCCGATCGCACGCACGCAGGAAGACGAAAAGGTCAACGCGCTGGACGCCGGCGCCGACGATTATCTCAGCAAACCATTCGGCGTCGGTGAGCTGCTCGCCCGCGTTCGCGCGCTGCTGCGCCGGCGTCGCGGGGCCCGGGATGCAGCACAACAAGTGGTGAAATTCGGTGAAGTCACGGTCGATCTCGTGCGCCGCGTCGTAGAGCGCTCCGGTGCACCCGTCCATCTCACGGCGATCGAGTATCGCTTGCTCAGCGTGCTCGTCGCCAATGCGAGCCGCGTGCTCACCCACCGACAGCTCCTGCGCGAGGTATGGGGGCCAGGATACGCGGACAGCACGCATTATCTGCGCGTCTACATCGCCCGCCTCCGCGAGAAGCTCGAGCGCGACGCCACGCGACCGCAGTTCATACTGACCGAAACCGGCATCGGTTACCGTTTCGAGGCATGAGGCATGACCGCCAATAAGAATTCGACGCCCGGGCATACGACTGCGGCACTGACACTCACGGCACTCGGGGTCGTATTCGGCGACATCGGCACGAGCCCGCTCTACGCGGTCAAGGAAGTGTTCAATCCCTCGCACGGCATTCCGCTCACCGAAGAGACCGTGCTGGGCGGCGTGTCGGCGATCTTCTGGGCGCTGCTGATCATCGTCTCGCTGAAGTACGTGGTGCTCGTCATGCGGGCCGACAACAAGAGTGAAGGCGGCATCATGGCGCTGCTCGCGCTCGCGATGACAGGCACCCGGCGTCGAGCCGGATGGACGACGCCGCTCGTCGTGATGGGACTGTGTGGGGCAGCATTGTTCTACGGCGATGCGGTCATCACGCCGGCAATCTCGGTTTTGAGCGCGGTGGAAGGTCTCGAAATCGCAACGCCGGTACTCAAGCCTTACGTGCTGCCGGTCACGGTCGCGGTTCTGTTTGGACTCTTCGCGATGCAACGTCGCGGGACTGCCCTCGTGGGAAAGCTGTTCGGTCCGGTGATGATCCTGTGGTTCGCCGTGCTCGCCGTCATGGGCGCAATCAACATCGCCGGGAACCCGCAGGTCCTGCGTTCGCTGCACCCGGGCCATGCATGGCAGTTCCTCACCGGCCACGGCACGGCGTCTTTCATCGTGCTGGGTGCCGTCTTCCTCGCCGTGACAGGAGGCGAGGCGCTGTACGCCGACATCGGTCATTTCGGCAAGCGCGCTGTGCGCGTGGGCTGGTTCGCACTCGTGTGGCCGGCGCTGGTGCTCAATTACATGGGGCAGGGCGCACTGCTCTTGCGCGACCCCGCGTCCGTGGAAAACCCGTTCTATCGCATGGCGCCCGACTGGGCATTGTTCCCGATGGTGGCCCTGGCCACGGCAGCCACCGTCATCGCATCACAGGCCGTCATTTCGGGCACGTACTCGATCACGACCCAGGCAGTGCAACTGGGCTTCCTGCCGCGCATGCACACCGTGCACACGTCGGAGCACGAAGCCGGGCAGATTTACATTCCCTCCGCGAACTGGTTCCTGCTCCTCGTCATCGTCGCGGCCGTCATCGGGTTCGGCTCGTCCACCCACCTCGCCTCGGCGTACGGTCTTGCCGTGTCGGGCACGATGCTGATCACGACCGTCC
Source organism: Rhodospirillaceae bacterium (assembly GCA_050260255.1). Classification (GTDB taxonomy): domain Bacteria; phylum Pseudomonadota; class Gammaproteobacteria; order Burkholderiales; family SG8-41; genus JAQGMV01. The sequence continues at coordinate 5,420 of JBLNBW010000286.1, forward strand.
TCACGTTCTTCGTGGTGCGCTATTGCTGGCACTACAACCTCGCCATCGCATTGGGTGCGACGGGCATATTCCTCGCCATCGACGCTGCATTCGTCGCCGCCAATCTCGTGAAGTTCGTCCAAGGCGGCTGGTTCCCGCTCGTCATAGGTGCGCTGATCTTCGCCGTCATGATGACGTGGCGCAAGGGACGTGCGCTCATGCTGGAGAACATGTACCGCTCGCCGCTCAAGCTGGAACCCTTTCTCCAGGCGCTGTTCCAGCATCCGCCGGAGCGCGTACCCGGCACCGCGATCTTCATGGTCGGCAATTCGGATGCGGTGCCGCATTCGCTCGTTCACAATCTGAAGCACAACAAGGTCATGCACGAGCGCAACGTCTTTCTTACGGTGATCGTCGAGGAAGAGCCCTACGTTGAGGAAAACGAGCGCGTCGCGATCGAAGAGCTGCCCGCCGCGTGCCTGCGCATCGTGCTGCGCTACGGCTTCAAGGAAGACATCGATGTGCCCCGTGCTCTCGCGCTGTGCGCCCCGCGGGGCCTCGAGTTCGACATGATGGAGACCTCGTTCTTCCTCAGCAGGGAGAAAATCCTCCCCACGGCGCGGATCATGAGGCCTTGGCGCGAGCGCCTGTTCGCCGCGATGGTACGCAATGCCGGCAGCATCGTCGATTACTTCAACATTCCTCCCAACCGCGTGATCGAGCTCGGAACTCAGATCGAAATCTGACGGCGGCAGCCGTCCCGCACGGCGTCACGTCGATCAACCGGCGTAGCGGCAGCCCTCTTGCGTCGCCCTCGTTCGTTGACCACAATGGAACGATGCATCGGGATCGACGCTGTACCGCATGGCTTCTCTACGGAGGAGACGCATATGAAGTTCGACCGCACGTCGGTGTCTTTCCTCAAGGTATGCGCCAAGGCGTTGGCGATCGGCGGCGCCGTCATCGCGATCGGCTATCCGTTCGTCGGCGAGCCGGCCGAGTGGATCGGGCTCATCGTCTTCGCCGGTCTCATGGGCGACTAGCCCTCGACGTTACTGCCCGCGCCGTGGCGCAGAGCTGAATGACGCGTGCTGCGGGCGCATCCCTACCGCCCGCCCGCGCCGAACGCCAATTGCGATCCCTGGCTCGGATGAAAGATACGCTTACGCGCCGCTCGACTGTCCCGACGCCGCCATCTCGACGTGGCGAGCCGCCTCGGGACTGAGCCCTACGGTGGTCTGCGCGAGCACTTCTCCGTGCCCTATGCCCAGTGTGCTGATCCAGCGCTGGCCGCCCGCGATGTAACCCACGAACGATCCCAGCTCCACCAGCTCCGCCTCGCTGAAATGGCGATGCAGCTCCGCCCACATGGCGTCATCGGCGCTGGCGGGATTCCAGCAGATCGCGTCCGTATAGCGCAAAGCAACGCGCTCGCGCTCGGTGTAGAGTGGCGAGGTCTCGAACTCGCTCAGCTTCGAGAGCTTGTCTTCCTCGGCCACGTGCGACACTTCGCCTTGCCGTCCGAACCGGACGGCTCTCTGGTTGCCTCAGTAATGACAACCGAGCGTCTGCGATACGCGCAGCCGACACAGTTCTTTGATATGGCGGTCCACCACGCCGCCGAGAAACAGGCGCTCCCATGTGTAGACGAAAGCGCGCAGCACTTCCGGCTGGTGCGCACGAATTGCCTGTATTTCCGGGCGCGGCGTGCTGCGCAACATTGCCCGTTCCAGCACTTCGCGCAAATCCGGCTCTGCGAGATCGTTCTTGTCGACGTAGCTGATGCGTGCCATGCGTTCTCCTCCTCGGTGTCATGCCGACGGTTT
>JBLNBW010000287.1:0-40644 GCA_050260255.1 Rhodospirillaceae bacterium
GCATTTTTTGCTCTTTTACGTTGACGGCGGGTTTGATTTTCAAGGCCTATTTTATGTATTGTCGCGATTGTTAAATACTCGCAGGCTGGTTCGGCTATATTTTGCCAGGTTGGCGGGGGAACAACAACAGGAGGGAAATCTATGAAGGCTGCCATTTCTGCCGCGCGGCATATCGCAGTGCCGGCGGCTCTCGCGCTTGCTGCGCTCACCGCTGTGCCGGTTCACGCTCAGCAATATCCAGCCAAGGTGGTGCGGGTCATCGTGCCTTTCGCGCCGGGCGGCGGCAGCGATCTCACCGCGCGCCAGTTCTCGCAGAAGCTGTCGGAGTATCTCGGCCAGCAGTTCGTCGTCGACAATCGCGGCGGCGCAGGCGGGCTCATCGGAATGGAGATGACGGCCAAGGCACCGCCCGACGGCTACACCATCATGATGATGTCGGGCAGCTTCTCCGCGACGTCGGCGCTCAACAAGCCGAAGTTCGATCCGATACATACCATCATCCCGGTCGCCGAATTCGGCATCACGCCGTTCGTCCTCACCGTGCATCCGTCGCTGCCGCCCAAATCCGTGAAAGAGCTGATCGCGCTCGCGAAAGCCAAGCCCAATGCATTGAGCTATGCGTCGCCGGGTGTGGGCAGCATCACGCATCTCGCGACCGAGCTGCTCCTTAGCATGACCAAGGTCAAGATGGTGCACATCCCGTACAAGAGCACGGGCGCTGCGATGAGCGATCTGCTGTCGGGTCAGGCGCCCATCATCGTCGGCAGCCTGCTGCCGGTCGAGCCCCATGTCACGACGGGCCGGCTGCGCGCGCTCGGCGTGACGACGGAGAAGCGCTGGTACTCGTTGCCAAACGTGCCGGCCGTGAACGAGACCGTGCCGGGGTACGCGGTCGAGCTGTGGTTCGGCGCGATGGCGCCGCGCGGCACGCCGCAGCCCATCATCGATACGCTCAACGCCGCGATCAACAAGGCGATACAGTCCGAGGACATGAAGAAGAACCTCGGCGCGCAAGGCATGATCGGGACCGGCGGCACGCCGCAGAAATTCGGCGAGCGCATCAATCGCGAGTATGCGCGCTGGCTGAAGGTCGTGGATGAAGCGGGCATCAAGGTAGAGTAAGCATCGGGTCAGGAAACGGAGCCCGGAGGGCGATAGGGCTCCGTTTTCGCTTCTGAAAGAGCCTCAATGAATCTCGTAGTCATGCCCGGCGACGACATCGGGCCGGAAATCACCGCTGCGGCGCGCATCGTGCTGGAGGCGGCGAACGACGTGTTCTCGCTCGATCTGCGTATGACGGACATCGACGTCGGCATGGCGAGCTATCGCAAGAACGGCACCACGCTCACCGACGCGGCGCTGCAGGCGGCGGTCGATGCCGACGGCGTGATTCTGGGTCCTTGCGGCATGACCGCTTACCCGCCGCGCGAGCAGGGCGGGATCAACGTGCCCGGCACGGTGCGCAAGCGGCTTGAGCTCTATGCCAATCTGCGTCCGGCGCGAACCCGCCCGGGCGTGCCGGAAGCGCGGCGCGACCTCGATGTGCTGATCGCGCGGGAAAATACCGAAGGCTTTTACGCCGACCGCAACATGTTTCTCGGCATCGCGGAGTTCATGCCCACCGAAGACGTGGCGCTCTCGGTGCGCAAGATCACACGCCAGGGATCGCGGCGCATCGCGAAAGTCGCGTTCGACTACGCCAAGCGCCGGCGCCGCAAAGTCACCGCGGTCGGCAAGCAGCACGTGCTGCAGATCACCGACGGGCTGTTCATGCAGGAGGCTTACGCCGAGGCCCAGCGCAATCCCGACGTCGAATTCCGCGAAATGGATGTCGACGCAATGGCCGCCGATCTGTATTCGCGTCCCGAGCGTCACGATGTCGTGCTCATCACGAACATGTTCGGCGACATCCTTTCGAACGAAGCGTCGGCGCTCGCCGGAGGCCTTGGATTGTCCGGTGCGCTCAATGCCGGCGATCGCCATGCGGTGGCGAATGCCGGTCACGGCTCCGCGCCCGATATCGCCGGCCGCGGCATTGCCAACCCGGCGGGACTCATACTTTCGGGCGGTATGCTGCTCGAGTGGCTCGGTGTGCGTCATGCCAGGGAGCCGTATCTTGCCGCAGCGCAGGCGGTGCACGACGCGGTCGACAAGGCGCTCGCCGACCCAGCAGTGAGAACCGGAGATCTGGGCGGACGGGGCAATACGATGGATTTCGGCAAGGCGGTGGCGCGCAACGTGCGCGGCAAGTAGCGCGGACGAGACGGATATCCGGCGTCGTCCATATTTTCGGGGAGCGGACATGATGCGCAAAAGCGTTGCAGGTCTCGTAGCTCTTCTCGCGGCAGGCGGCGTGGCGGCGCAGCAGTATCCCTCCAAGCCGGTGCGCATACTGGTCGGTTACGCGCCGGGCGGTGGCACCGACATCATGGCGCGCGCGATCGCACAGAAGCTCCACGAAGCGCTGAACAACCAGTTCGTCGTGGAGAACCGCCCGGGCGCGAATGCCAACCTTGCCGCGGAAGTGGCTGCGAAAGCGCCTGCGGACGGCTATACGCTGCTCATGATCTCGGTGTCGCACGCGATCAACAAGCCGCTGTACAAAAAGTTGGGCTACGACATCGAGCGCGATTTCGTGCCGGTCGTCGAAGTGTCGTCGGTGCCGCAGCTCGTGGTCGTGACGCCTTCGCTGCCGGTGAAGACCTTAAAGGAGCTCATTGCCCTCGCCAAGGCGCGGCCGGGGCAGGTCACGTACGCATCGTCCGGCGAAGGCTCACCGGAGCACATCGCGGGCGAGCTCTTCAAGAGCATGGCGGGCGTCGATCTCGTACATGTGCCTTACAAAGGCGGCGGCCCCGCCGCGATCGCGATCATCGGTGGCGAGACTGCAGTCGGCTTCAACACCGCACCCGTCGCGATACCGCACGTGAAGAACGGGCGGCTGAAAGTACTGGCGCTCACCGAAGACAAGCGCAACGCTGCGTTGCCGGACGTGCCGACCGTCGCGGAATCCGGGCTTGCCGGTTATTCCATGACGACCTGGTATGGGCTCGTGGCACCGGCCGGCGTGCCGCGCGAAGCGGTTGTCAAACTCAACGCCGAGGCGAACAAGATCCTCAGGATGGCCGATGTGCGAGAACGGTTCGCTACGCTGGGCGCCGATCCGGTCGGCGGCACTGCGGAACAGTTCGGTGCGTTGATCAAGGCGGACGTCGCGAAATTCGCACGGCTTGCGAAGGAGCGGGGGCTCGCACTGGAGTGAAGTTGCAATGACCTCGCCGCAAGATACGCGCGTGCTGATCACCGGTGCGGCAGGCGCAATAGGAAGCACCTTGCGCGAAGGGTTGGCCGGGCGCTACGCCTTGTTGCGCCTCGCCGACCGCCAGCCACTCGCCGCGCCGGGCGCGAAAGAAGAAGCCGTCACTTGCGACATCACCGATGCCGCTGCGGTCGCCGCGCTCATGCCGGACATCGATTGCATCGTGCACCTGGCCGGCGTGCCCCGTGAAGGTCCGTGGGAGGCGATACATCCGAACAACATCGTCGGCACCTACAACGTATTCGAGCAGGCGCGGCTGCACGGCGTGCGGCGCATCGTCTATGCGAGCTCCAATCACGTGATCGGCTATTACCGCGCGGACCGGCGCGTCGGCGTCGACGTGCCGGCGCGTCCCGACAGCCGTTACGGCGTCTCCAAAGTCTTCGGTGAAGCGCTCGGGCGCCTGTATGCCGACAAGCACGCAATGAGCGTGGCGTCTCTCCGTATAGGATCGTTCCGCAAACGACCCGAAGATGCGCGACAGCTCGCGACGTGGATCAGTCCGCGCGACATGACCGAACTCGTGCGGTGCGCGATCGAAGCCCCGGACTATCACTACATCGTCGTGTACGGCGTGTCGGCGAACCGGCGTGCGCGCTGGGACAACACGGACGCGCAGCGCATAGGCTATGTGCCCCGCGACGACGCGGAGCAGTACGCGGCCCTCTTCCGCGACGCCGGCAAGCCGAACGATCCCGCGGTGCTGTTTCACGGCGGCGGCTTTTGCGCCCTCGAATGGAACGGCAACGTCGATGACATCGATTGAATAAAGGTTGGAACATGACAGCAATTCGCGTAGACCCCGAGCGACTGATCGATTTCGGCGCGGCCGTGTACCAGAGCGTCGGCCTGCCCCAGGCGGACGCCCGGCTCGTTGCCGACACGCTTGTACAAGCGGACTTGTGGGGGCACCAGTCGCATGGTGTGCTGCGTCTCGGCTGGTATCTCGATCGGGTGCGCAACGGTGTGATGAATCCGGTGACGAAACCCGAGTTCGTCGTCGATGCCGGCAGCATAGCGGTCATCGACGGCCACGATGGCGTGGGGCATGTGCTCACGATGCTCGCGACCAAAGAAGCGGTGCGCCGGGCGAAAGCGCACGGGCTGGGTGCGGTGGCGGTACGCATGTCGAATCATTTCGGCACCTGCATGTACTACACGTTGACCGGCGCACGCGAAGGATGCGTGATGCTGCTCACGAGCAACGGCGGGCCGGCGATGGCGCCGTGGGGCGGCCGCAAGAAAATCATCGGAACGAATCCCTGGTCGGTCGCCGCGCCGGCGGGTGACCGTCCGCCGTTCGTCGTCGACATGGCCAACACCGGTGTTGCACGCGGCAAGATCTATCTCGCGCGGCAGAAGCGCCAGCCGATACCACTCGGGTGGGCGATCAATGCTGCAGGCGCGCCGACCACCGACCCGCAGGAAGCGATAGACGGCATCATCCTCCCCATGGCCGAGCACAAGGGCTATGCCATCGCCGCCATGGTGGACGTGCTCTCGGGCGTGCTGACGGGCAGCGGCTTTCTCGCGCAGGTGCACAGTCCGTACAAGACCGCGGAGAAGAGCAACTGCGGCCATCTCGTGATCGCGCTCAATATCGAAGCGTTCCAGCCACTGGAGCGATTTCAAGAGCGCATGAAGCAGTGGATAGCCGAGGTGAAATCGGTGCCGCTCGCGCAGGGCTGCAATGAAGTGTTCTATCCGGGCGAAATGGAGGCAAACAACAATGTGCGCAACCGACGCGAAGGCCTGCTGTTTCCCGACGATACGCTGGCGGATTTGAAGCGCATCGCGCACGAAACGCATCTCGAGCCGCTGCTCGAATCGGCGATGCGCCGCTAGCGGCTTGGATGTGCCGCGGCGTAAAGGTTAAACTTGCCGGCTCTTATAAGGAGGAAAAAAGTGACGTACAAGAAGCTACTTCCGCTGCTCGCAGGCGCAGCCCTCGCAGTGTGGGCCGGACTTGCTCCCGCCGCTCAGTCGTATCCCACCAAGCCGGTGCGCATCATCATTCCGTTTCCGCCCGGCGGCAGCAACGACATCGTCGGACGCTTGATCGCGCAGCAGCTCTCCGATCGCATGGGCAAGCAGTTCGTGGTCGACAATCGCGGCGGCGCAGGCGGCGTGCTGGGGTCCGAGATCGCGGCGAATTCTGCGCCTGACGGTTACACGCTGCTCATCGTGTCCTCGGCGTACGCGTTCAATCCTTCGCTCTACAAGCTCTCCTACGATCCGGACAAGGCGTTCGCGCCGGTTGCGTTGCTGGGCACGGGGCCCAACGCGCTGACGGTATTTCCCAAGTTGCCCGTGAATTCCGTGAAGGAACTCATCGCGCTCGCCAAATCCAAGCCCGGTCAGCTGAACTACGCATCGGCGGGCGTGGGCAGCTTCCAGCATCTGGGCAGCGCGCTTTTTACCATGATGGCGGGCATCAACGTGGTGCACGTGCCGTTCAAAGGCGGCGGTCCCGCGATGGCGGACGTCATCGCCGGCAACACGCAGATCTGCCTGGGCTCGCTGATACAAATGATCCCGCACGTGAACTCCGGGCGCCTCAAGATGCTCGGTATCGGTTCTCTCAAGCGCAGCAAGGCATTCCCCGACGTGCCGACGATCGCGGAGGCCGGCGTGCCGGGTTACGATGCGAGCAACTGGTGGGGCATATTGGCTCCTGCCGGCACGCCGCAGAACATCGTACAGACGCTCAACAAGGAGATCGGCGCGATACTGACATCGCCCGACATCCAGAAGCGCTTCGAGTCGCAAGGCGCGGAGGCGGCGACCATGACGCCCGCGGAATTCGGCAAGCACATCCGCGCGGAAACGGTGAAGTGGTCACGTGTGGTGAAAGAGGCGAACATCAAGGCCGAGTGACCTCTTCACTCCTTACGTGAGGAGTGAGGAGTAAAGGCGAAGCCGGCGCTTCTGCGCCGGCGCAACCACTCCTGCTCACTGCTCGCTGAATAGCGCGGCAACGCCGCGCTATTCCTGCCGTTCCAGCACGCTCCCCAGCACCGCCAGCACGCGTTCGGTAATGGACCGCCGCTCCCATTCTTCGAGCGTGATGCGACGGCTCAGCGCCAGGTCTTTCACGAAGTCTTCCTGCAGCCTATGTCCCAGCGCCGTATGCATGATCGCGACGTTCACCTCGTCGTTGATGCCGAAGGAGCGGTTGTCGAAGTTCGTCGATCCGAGCACGCACCACGTGTCGTCGACGATGAGCACCTTGGCGTGGATCATCGCAGGCTGGTACTCGTGTATCTCGATCCCGCCCTGCAGCAGCTTGCCGTAGCGCCGCCGGCTCGCGAGGCGCGCGATGGGGTGGTTGTTCCAGGCTCCGGGCGTGAGCACCGTGACGCGCACGCCGCGTTGCGCCGCACGGAGCAGCTCCGCCGAGAGACTGCGGTCGGGCACGAAGTACGGCGAGGTGATTTCTATCGACTGACGTGCCGAGGCGAGCAGGACCTGGAAGAGGATGCGCGCACGCGTCGAGCGTCCCGCCGAGGGCGTGCTGTCCACGACCAGGCCCAGCCCGGAACCCGGCGGCAGCACGTGCGGTTCTTCGGCAGTCGTCGGCGCAAACTCCTCATCCGGCAGTATCTCGCCGGAGGATTCGAGCCAGTTTTCGGCGAACGAGGTCTGCAGTCCTTTCACCAGATCGCCGGTGACGCGCACCATCGTATCGCGCCAGGGTCGGCCGACGCCTGCAGGACCCAGCCAGAAATCCCCAACGCCCACGCCGCCGACGAAACCGATTTCGCCGTCGACGATAAGCAGATCGCGGTGGGTGCGGTTGTTGAAGCGCTTTAACGTGTACCACGCGATCGGCTGGTACCAATAGACCCGCCCGCCGGCAGCGCGCAACTCGGCGAAATAGCGGTTGGGCGTCGCGAGGCTGCCGATATGATCGACGACGATGCGTACCGTAACGCCGGCGCGGGCTCGCTCGGTCAATGCTGCAAGCATCTCGTCGCCGGCGCGGCCACGCAGAAAGAGGTACACCTCCATATGAACGCTGTGTCTGGCGCCGCGTATCGCCTCGAGCTCGGCCGCATAAACTTCTTCGCCGGTGCTGAGCACGGTGAGATCGCTGACCGAGAAGAGGCGTGCGTTGACGATCGCGCTGAGATAGTTCACGTATTCGCGAGAGCCTATCGGCATGCGCGGCGCGGTCGCGTGATAGGGCAGGTTCGGCTCGAACAGCAGCAGCAGGAAGAGTATCGTCAGTATGACGACCGCGGTGAGCGCTGCGATATCGAATAGCGCCATGCGAGGAAAGCTGTCAGGCGCGCGGAGAATGCCGCCGCATGAAGTCGAGGAACATCGCCGCCATGTCGCCTTCCTTCACTGCCCATACTTCAGGCGGCACCATGTCGACGTCGACGTGCTCGGGGAAAACGAGACGCAGCTCGCTGCCCGGCGCGAGCGAGTGCATCGTCTCGCCAACGGAGCGCGGGTGCGTGTTGTCGTTGCCGGGCACGATGCATGTCGGCACGCCGAGCGCCCGCAATTGAGTCGCACTCGCGCCTATGACCGGTAATCCGGCGTCGCGGTCGAAATATTGGCTCCAGTTCGACATGACGTCGATGAAGTGCTGCGTATCCATCCGCCGCAGGCGCTCTCCGTTCTCGGGTCGTGCGGCAATGCGCTCGCGGAAATGCTCGGTGTCGCAAACGGCCTGCATGCCGCCCGAGCGCGCAGCCCGGATGTATTGCCCGTAATACTGCTCGGCAAGCCGCCGAGCGGCGAACGCGCCGCCGGTGATGCGCCAAAGCAGCAGTCCCATCACCGCCTGTGGATGATGGCGTGCATAGATGAGCGACGTACGGCAGCCCGAGGAACCGCCGCCGACGTATGCCGGCAGAGCGCCGAGCCGCTGCAGCAGCTCGTGCAGGCCCTCGGCCCAGATTTCCGATTCGGAGGCGGCGCCTTCGATGATCACGTCCGAAGCGCCCCAGTTGCGACGGTCGTGCAGCAGGACGCGGTATCCGGCTGCGGCGATTCTATTTGCGAGGCTGCGGACGGCGCTCAGCGGACGGCGCCCGCCCGGCATCAGAGCGACCCACGGCCCGCGCCGACCCACTATCTCGTAGTTGATGTGCGCGCCGCGGATGTCGAGGGCAGGCATCGGTGCAGCAGCGACTATGCGAGGCGCGAGCCGTCGAGAGCACGCAGCAGCGGCAGAATCACGTCTATGGTAGGCACCGGCACGTTGCGGCTGCGCGCATACGACTGCGTCTGCCCCAATAGGGCTTCGACTTCCATCGCCCGTCCCTGCAGCACGTCCTGCAGCATCGAAGTGCGCGGGCCGCCTTTGAGCTCGGCGCGCGCGGTCATCTCCTCGACGTTTACATCGGCGCGGATGTCGTAGCCCAAGGCGGCACCCACGTCTATCGTCTCGTTGATGAGGCCGGCTGCGATGCGCCGCAGCTCGGGATCGCCGCTCGCTTCGGCCAGCGGCCGGCGGATGAGCGCCGACAGCGTGTTGTTGGACGCATTGCGCACGAGCTTGAGCCATATTTCGCGCCGTACATTGGTGCTCGCTTCCGCCTTGAGTCCCGCGGCATCGAACAGCTTTACGATACTCTTCAGACGGTCCGAGAGCGTGTTGTCCGGCTCGCCCATGATCCAGCGGTTCGCCCCCCGGTGCACGATGACGCCGGGCTCGACGGGCTCATTGGGCGAATACACGACGCAGCCTAGCGTGCGCGTCCGCAGCTTCGACCACAGCTCGCCCTCGGGATCGAGCAACGGCAGCGGTCCCTTGCCGTCCAGGCCTTGAGGCCACCACCAGGGGATGCCGTTGGTGAGGAACACCGCGCAGCCGTCCGGTTTCAGCAGCCTCGCGATCGTTCGCGCGACGCCGGGAAGCGCGGGCGCCTTGAGCGTGACGACGACGTAGTCCTGCGCCGGCAGCGTGCTGGGATCGTCCGTCGCAACCGGCACTGCGGCGTGTATCTCCTCCTTGCCGTTGTAGCGCAGCGTAAGGCCGCGGCTGCGCATTGCCTGCAAGGCGGCGCCGCGCGCGATTACGCTGACGTCTGCCGATTTCGCGGCCAGCAACCGGGCCGCCACATGGCCGCCGACGGCTCCGGCGCCGAAGATACATACTTGCATGCTTGCTCCCTGAAGTTCGGCCTGCCGCCTGCAAACCGTTCGTAACCCGCGGCATGATAGCCGGTTTCGCGATCCGCCGGGTCGTCAAGCCGTCCCGGCCCGCAGGCTGTCGAGATCGACGAGCGGCGAGCCCATGTAGCGCATCACGCGCTCGGGATCGTGCTCGCGCCTGTCGCCGGCGCCCGCCTCGAGGCTCGCGCCCATGCGTCGCGCCTGCGCAACGAGCGCTGCGCCGAAAGGCCGCTGCGTGCGCTCGTAATGTGCGAGTGCATCTTCTATCCTCGATGCGCCGGCAATGGCGTCGACGAGGCATTCCACATCGAGCGCTGCTTTGGTCACGCCCATACCGACGTGCGGTCTCGCGACGAACGCGGCATCGCCCATGAGCGCAATGCGGCCCATGACCATGTGCGCGGACTCCAGATCGAAGATCGCCTGGAAGAAAGGCTGCTCGGTGATCTCCACCAGCGTGGCGATCTGCGGCGCGAGGAGCTTGCGCGCGTCGTTGCGCATGGCGGCGATGATCTCGGGCCTGATGAGGGGTGGCGGTATCGCGTTCCCGTGGCATGTGCCTTCCGCGTCCGTGCAAAGGTCGCGCAGCCCGCGCGCCGCGTCTACCGGGCGATACCAGATGTGGTTGTAGCCCCGGTGTCCCGCTGTCGTCTTGTTGTTGCGCCCGGGCACCGGATAGGACAGCATCATCTCGCCGGGCGGCAGACAGAACGAGTAGTACTCGAAGATCTCGTCGTGTATCGCCTGTGGGAATGCCCACTCATCGACCAGTCCGCGCCATGCGACGTAGCCGGCATAACGCGGCTCGATCTCGGGCCACAGCTGCCGACGCACCGTGGAACGAACGCCGTCGGCGCCAATGAGCAGAGCGCCGTGCTCGCGCGTGCCATCGGCAAACAGCGCCGTCACGCTGCCTTCGTCCTGATCGACGCGGACGAGCTCCATCCCGTAGCGGTACTGGCTCGCCGGCAGTGCATCCTTGAGTAGCCGGTACACACGGGCCCACGCGCTCATGCGCTGGGGCATGGGAATGCGATGCGTAATGCGCCCGGCGCGGTTGAGACAAATCCGTGTGCCGACCTCCACGCCGACGGTGCGATCGACGGGGAGGCCCAGGCGCGCGAGGATGGCGATGAGCTGCTGATGCGTGCCGAGTCCCGCACCGCGGCTGCGCAGGTCGTGTGCCGCGCGCTCGTAGACGACGGCCTCCCAGCCTGCGCGCCGCAGCGCGTGCGCGGCGAGCAGGCCTGCGATCGAGCCGCCGATGACGAGCGCGCGCCGCGGGGCCATGTTACCCAGGCGTCACGCGACCAGCTGTGCGGCGAGCCGGTCGACGTACGTGAGCGAGAGCTCGCGCATTTCCGCGGGCTTGAGATTGCTGATCGGATGCGGCATCTCGATGTAGGCGTGTCCTTCCATGCCCTTGGAGCGGAACTGGAACACGGCCGCGTTGTGGAAAGCCTGCGTGATGATCACGGTGGCCGGTATGCCGCGTTTCTCGAACTCTATGGTGTCGTGCACACTGCACAACGTGCACGACCCTCACCCGCCGACGGCGGCTATGGCCACCTGCACCTCTTTCGCCATCTCGTCGATCAGCGCGTCGCTTGCGGGCTTCGAGTAATGCTCCTTGCTGCGCAGGACCACGCGGGCGACGCCGTAGCGGCTGCGCAGCGCCTCGCCGACCGTCTCGAGGATGAGGCGCCCCTGTTCCTTGGTGTTGTCCAGCAGTCCGACCACCTTGCCGGCAAGATCCATGGGGCGCGGTGCGAGCGGCACGCGCGCGCGGCCGGTGCCGGCAGTCGGGTCGATGAAGGGTAGTTGTTCGCTCATAGGTCACTCCGTTGAAATGCGTGAATAGTGAGTCGTGAATAGTGAATGGTGAGGGGCATCTATTCGGTTGCTCTTCACCACTCACTCCTCACCAATCACCAATCACGCCTCGTATCTTCCGTGCACCGCTCGACTCCCGCCGCTCCAGCCGTGGCAGATCGCGGTGCACGGCCCCCATCCACCCGCGACGATGAGCTGAAGATCCTCCGGCTTCTTGATCGCCGGTATGAAGCAGTCGTCGTCGTCGGGATCCACCGTAATGGGAAAGCCGAGCGCGCGCTCGCGGCGCCAGTTGCCGCCATTCTTGAGATCGCGCACCTTGCGGCCTGCGAGCTCGCACAGACGCTTGTGCACGTCGGCACGCGACAGGCCGGCCTTCGCGCACAGGGACGCGTGTTGAGGGCCCATCGCGACCACCATGTCGGAGCGGGCGTGCATGTTCCACGATCCCATTGCGACCATGGAGTCCGCGATGCCGTTGAGGAGGCGCTGCGGCTCCTCGCTCACGTCGTCGAAGCAAAGCCGCGGGCTTTCCACCATCGCGCAGGTGATGACGTTCTCGTCGGCGCGGTAGCCCTTGGACACGGCCAGCGTCCCCCACGGGCTGCGCTCTACGTTTTCGGTGATGCACGCGGTATAGCGCAGCGGCGTTGCGAAGATCGTCGCCGAGGCGACGCCCGCGATGCCACCGCCGAGATTCATCATCATCAACCGTATCGCGCGTCCGATGGACGCGTTGGCACGGAAGCCGGGTCCGAAGCAGCCGTTACCGCCGTGCAGCCCTATTTTTTGCGCATAAGGGCCGTTCACGATCATGAGCGGTGCGACGCCATGCATGGTGCCCTGCACGCCGTTCATGTTGAATTCCTCGCGCAGCATGAGCGTCATTGCGCCGAGCACGACCGGCAGGTATTCCGGCTTGCAGCCGGCCATGAGCGCGTGGATTGCCGCCGTACGCACGGTGAGCGGCTCCATCGCCGGGGGAACGCGGCCGACGAGTTCCTCGGGATCGCGGCGCGTTCCTTCGAGCATGCGGCGAACACGCGCTTCGGTGGGCGTGACTACCGGCAGGCCGTCCGACCATTCCTTGTTCAGAAAGAATTCGAATTCGTCCATGTCTTTGAAATCGGTGACTCGTTACTCGTGACCGGTTGTGAAAATATCCATCGCGTCGACGCGTAACCAGTCACTCGTCACGGGTCACGCTCCATAGATCGAGTGCACCGCACGGCTGCCGCCGCCCCAGCCGTGACAGACGGCCGTGAGCGGCCCCCAGCCGCCGGCCACGATGAGATGGAGATCGCGCGGGTCCTTGATTACGGGCACGAAGGCGTCGTCCTCATCCGGATTGACGCCGATTTTCAGCGCACGCTCGCGGCGCCAGTTGCCGCCGCGCTTCAAGTCGCCGACGCGGCGGCCCGCATGCTCACAGAGCCATGCATGTACGCGCGACCGCGACCATCCTGCATTGGCGCACACCGTCGCCTGCTCGGGGCCCATGGCGACGACCATGTCCGAGCGCACGTGCATGTTCCATGAGCTCATGGCAGCCATCGAATCGGCGATGCCGGTGAGAAGCCGTTCCGGGTCCTGGCTCACGTCGTCGTAGCAAAGGCGCGGGCTTTCGACCATCGCGCAGGTGATGACGTTGTCCTCCGGAGCATAGCCCCGTGCCACCGCGAGCGTTTCCCAGGGACTGCGCTCGCTGTTTTCGGTGACGCAAGCCGTGTAGCGCAAGGGCGTGGAAAACACGGTCGCAGAGCCGACACCCGGTATGCCGCCGCCCAGATTGAGCAGCATGAGCCGTATCGCGCGTCCTATAGAGGCGTTGGCGCGAAAGCCGGGCCCGAAGCAGCCGTTGCCGCCGTGCAGACCCACCTTTCGCGCATAGGGCCCGTTGACGATCATGAGCGGCGCGACGCCATGCATGGTTCCCTGCACGCCGTTGAGATTGAATTCCTCGCGCAGCATGAGGGTGATGCCGCCGAGCACGATCGGCAGGTACTCGGGCTTGCAGCCGGCCATGACGGCGTGTATCGCGACAGTGCGCACGGTGGCCGGCTCCATCGCGGGTGGAATCAACCCCACCTGCTCTTCGGGATCGCGCGTGGTTCCCTCGAGTATGCGGCGGACGCGCGCTTCGGTCGGCGTGACCACCGGCAGGCCGTCGGACCAGGCTTTCTCCAGAAAGAATTCGAACTCGTCTATCGTGCCTGCCACGTTCGCGCTCTCGTCATTCCGTCTTGATCTTCGCGGTCTTGATTACCTTGGACCACTTTTCACCTTCGGCCTTGATGAAGGCGGCAAATTCCGCCGGCGTGTTGCTGAGCGGCTGCGTGCCGAGATTGGTGTAGAGCTGCGCGACCTTGGGCTGCGCAATGGCGCGGGCGATTTCCTTGTGCAGGCGCTCGATGATCTCCTTCGGCGTGCCTGCCGGCGCGAGCAGCCCGTACCATTGCGTCACGTCGTAGCCCGGTATCGTTTCGGCCACGGCCGGCAGCTCGGGCATCGTGCGCTTCGGACCCGTCGTCGCGATCATGCGCAGCTTGCCCGTTCGCGCATGCGGCACGACGGACGGGCCGCTGCCGAACATCATGCTCGACTCGCCGGTCATGATCCCGATCGCCGCCGGACCGTTGCCTTTGTAGGGCACGTGCACGAGCTGAACGTTGGCCAGGAGATTCATCAGTTCGCCGGCGAGATGCGGGGCGCCGAGCGCGCCGCTCGACGCATAGGTGAGCTTGCCGGGATTCGCGCGCGCGAGCGCGAGCAGCTCCTTCAGCGATCGGACAGGCAGCGAAGGGTGAACGGTGAGCACATAGTCCGATGTCGCAATGAGGCTGATCGGCTGGAAGTCCCGCAGCGGATCGTAGGGCAGGCGAGGCATGGCTGCGGGCAGGATCGCGAGCGGCGCAACGTTGCCGAGCACGATCGTGTAGCCGTCGGCCGGCGATTTCGCGGCGAGCTCGGTGCCTATCAATCCGCTTGCGCCGCCGCGCGTATCGACGATCACCTGCTGCCCGAAGGCATCGGTAAGCGCTTGCGCAATGATGCGCGCCGCCGCATCGGTGCCGCCACCGGGAGGATAGGGCGATATGAGCCGTACCGGCTTTGCGGGATAGTGCTGCGCGGCCGCGATCGGCGCGAGCAGGCACGCCAACGCAAGACAGGCCAAACGTACGCGATTCATGACGGTCTCCTCCTGATGCGCTCTTGATTTGTCGGCGCTCGACGACGGGCATGTTAGCAAGCGAGGTGCGCAGCGCATAGCGGAAGACCACATCGCGAACGACCATGCGTCGCCAAACAATGCGGCGCGCAGCGTTACAACCGGTTACAACTGCTTACAGCTCAAGCGCTATCGCAGCGCTAAGCTGCAGTCATGGTATTCGATTCCCTCGGAGCGTGAGGTCAACATGAGATCCCTTGCCCTAGTACTGCTGTCGCTCGCCGCGCTCGGCGGCTGCGTTGCGGTGCCGGCTTATCCCGACGCCGCGTACTATCCGGCTCCCGCCTATTACCCCGCGCCTGCTGCAAGCGTCTACGTCGCGCCGCCGACGGTGTACTTCGGCGGCAGCTATCGCAGCGGCGGCTGGGGTCACCACCGCGGCGGCCGGCACTGGCACTGAGTTCTTCAGCCGCGGCCGACGAAAGGCATCTGTGTTGCCATGATCGTCATGAACTGGATGTTGACTTCGAGCGGCAGATTCGCCATGTGCAGCACGGCGTCGCCGACGTAGCTCACGTTCATCATCGGCTCCGGCGCGATGGTTCCGTTCGCCTGCTTCACGCCTTTCGCCATGCGCGAGGCGAGCGTGGTCACGGCGTTGCCGATGTCGATTTGAGAGCAGGCGATGTTGTACTTGCGGCCGTCGAGGGAAATCGTCTTGGTGAGCCCGGTCACGCCGTGCTTGCTTGCAGTGTAGGGCGCGGAATCGGGGCGTGGGGCATGCGCGGATATCGACCCGTTGTTGATGATCCGTCCGCCCTGCGGTGACTGCTGCTTCATGTGTCGGAATGCTTCCTGCGCGCAGAGGAACATCCCGGTGAGATTGACGTCTACCACTTCTTTCCAGCGCTCGTACGAAAGCTCTTCGAACGGTATGCCGGATGCATTCGCGCCCGCGTTGTTGAACAGCACGTCGATGCGTCCATAGCGCGAGCGGGCCTTCGCGAACAGCTCGCGCACCGCAGCCGGATCCGTTACGTCCGTCGGTATCGCAAGCGCATCGCCGGCGAAATCCGCCGCTTCGTCCGCTGTCTGCTGCAGCAGCTCGGCGCGCCTGCCGGCGAGTGCCACGCCGTAGCCATCGCGCAACAGCGCCAGCGCCGCCGCTTTACCTATGCCGCTTCCCGCGCCGGTCACTACCGCGACTTTCTTGATCTCTTTCACCGCAATCTCCCGTCCCCAATGGGACAGCCATGATAACGCGCTCGGAGCCCGGGACATACTGCGTATGCGCCCGGCTACAGTGTGCCGGCGAGGAACGCCGACAGGAACGCGTCGGCGGTCTGATGATGGAGCGGCACGCAGGGGGGCGACGCCGCGCAAGGACCCTCGTGCAGCGTTGTCCGGCCCGTTGCGGAGGTTGCGGACGTCCAAGAGACGCGTTACGGTGTGGTGAGTGGAGAATGCGCGTACATGAGCGTAGAGATCGAACGCAAGTTTCTCGTCGATGCACAGCTCTGGCGGCCAGCGGGCAAGGGCGTCGACTTCAGGCAGGGTTATCTGTCGTCGGCGAAGGAGCGTGTGGTGCGCGTACGCCTCGCAGCAGGCCATGCCTTCCTCACCATCAAAGGCGCGACCCGCGGCGTGACGAGGTCCGAGTTCGAATACGAGATTCCGGTCGAGGATGCAGTGCAGTTGCTCGAGCTGTGCGAGCGGCCGCTCATCGAGAAGACGCGCTATACCGAGCGGCATGGGGATCACGACTGGGAGATCGACGTCTTTCGCGGCGACAACGACGGGCTCGTGCTCGCCGAAGTGGAGCTAGCGGGCGAGCACGAGGTGTTCCTGCGTCCCGCGTGGCTGGGCGCCGAAGTGTCGCACGACGCGCGCTACTACAACGCGAACCTCATCAAGCATCCCTACACGAGCTGGAAATAGCGCGAGGGCGATCGCGCTACACGAGGCCGTTTGCGGCCAGCTCTCTCTTGAGATACGCATAGTACACGGGCGCCGCAACGACGCCCGCTAGACCGAATGCCGCCTCCATGACCAGCATGGCGAGCAGGAGCTCCCACGCACGCGAATGTATGCGCGAGCCGACGATGCGTGCGTTGAGAAAATACTCCAGCTTGTGGATCGATACGAGGAATGCAAGCGACGCCACGGCCACGGGCGCCGAGTATCCCAGGCTTACCGCAAGGATCACGCCGTTAGAAATGAGGTTGCCGACGACGGGGATGAGGCCTGCCACGAAAGTAAGGCCGACCAGCGTTTTCACGAAAGGCAAGTGCACGCCGAAGACCGGCAGCAGGACGAGCAGGTAGATCGCGGTGAAGGACGTGTTGAGGGCGGAAATGCGCACTTGCGCGAACACGACGCGCCGGAATGCTTCGCCGAGCGCTTCGGCCTGCGCCGTCAACGCGCGCGCGAGCGGCTTGAGATCGCGGCCGGGCCGCGCTTCGCGCAACGACACCATGGCGCCTATCACCATGCCGATCAGCACGTGCACGAACACCCGCCCTGCTTCGGCGCCGAAGAGGCGCACTTCCGCGGCATGCTCCCGCAGCCAACGCGTCACCGCCGCCTGCAGCTCTTCCGTGCCCGCGGGCAAATAAGCGACCAGCCATTCCGGCAACGTACGGCGCGCGTCTTCGATGATGTCGGCGAGCTTCTGCAGCAAGGCCGGCACGCTGCCCGCCTCGCTGCGGAAGAACGTGAGGGCGCCTATGATCGCCGCGGTGACCACGCCGACGATCACCGTGGCGAGCACGATCACCGCCATGATGCGCGCGCGGTCGCTCGACACGTGACGCTGAAGGAAGGGAATTATGATGTGGACGAGCTCGAACACGAGCAATCCGGCAAGCAGCGCCGGCAGCAGATGAAGGTGCAGCACGAGAACGAGGCCGATACCGGCGAGTATCCAGGCCGCGAGCATTGCACGGCCGTTGCGGGGCGTTTCGGACATTTCGGCCTTTCGCGTGAAGTGACCGCGTTTTGTATCGTGCCATGTGTTTACACGCAATGCGCTTGCCGGCTATTGCGCTGCAGGGTCCGTAACGTTACTCTTCCCGCGCTCACGACAGAAAGATCGCTCATGAAGCATCCCTCGGCTGCGGCCGTTCTGGCCATAGCGTTGGTTTATGCGTTCCCGACGGCAGGATACGCCGCAGCTCCAAGTCTGCCGAGCACTGCCCAGATCAAGCGCGGCGAATATCTCGTCAAGGCGACGGGGTGCGCGGATTGTCATGCCCCGCTCAAGATGGGGCCGAGAGGACTTGAGCCCGATCTCGCTCGCGGCCTGTCGGGCCATCCGCAAGACATCACGTTGCCTCCTGCGCCGAAGACCGACGAGCCATGGGTGTGGTCGGGCTCAGCGACGAACACCGCATACGCCGGCCCGTGGGGCGTCAGTTATGCGACCAATCTCACGCCGGACAACGAAACGGGTATAGGCGCGTGGCGTCCCGAGGACTTCATCAAGGCGATACGCACGGGCAGGCATGCAGGCGCCGGCCGTCCCATCATGCCGCCGATGCCGTGGGCGGCGTATCGCAACTTCACGGATGGCGACTTGAAGGCCATCTATCTTTACCTGCGCAGCCGGCCCGCCGTACGGAATCGCGTGCCGGAGTATCAGCCGCCGCAGAAACAGTAGCCTTCGCCCCGGAAATGTACTACCTGCGTTGTCCTGCAACGCCTTTCTGAACTGGCGCGCCAGCAGATAACGAAATCCGTAGCTTCGCCCAATCCATCGGGGCGCACTCGGCGTGGTCGGGATGCCCCCAAACCATCGCGGCCCGCGTCGCTCCCTCACTGCTGGTCGAGTTTTCCTTGCGCATGTGCACCGGCATTCGGAAGGCCGCCGGCATATTGGCTCTGCACCGGCCGTGCCGTACCCGGCTCATTCAATCGGCATGTGGGTGCGTATGTTGCTTCGGTATGGGCAACGGAGGAAATCCGGTCGCGGCTGCAGGGATTTCCTTCCGCCACGCCGTTTTTGCTCACGAAGAGGGGTCTTATGCTCTATACGATAGCGGTAATTCTCGTCATCTTGTGGTTGCTGGGGCTGGTCACGTCGTACACCATAGGCGGTTTCATTCACGTGCTGCTCGTGATTGCCATCGTGATCGTATTGCTGCGTGTGATCCGGGGTGACCGACCGCTATAGACGGCCGCTCCGCGCGGGCTTGCCGACCGGTCCCATGCCGGCCTGCAAGCCCGGTATTTCCATTCAGTGCTTGCCACCATGCGCTTTCGCACCGCCCGAGCCCTGACCTGACCCTCCGCCGTTCACTACGCCTTGACCTGCGATCGTGCCATTGGCCGCAACGATCGCCCCGCTCGACCGATACTCGCTGCCGCGGCCGCCGTAGCTTCCGCCGCCGACGGAGGTTCCCGCTGCAGTGACGATGCCCCGCCCGTGATATTCGGTGCTCGCCTGTCCGGCTTTCTTGCCTGAGCTCACCGAGCTTGCGCCCGATGCGGTGGTGATCCCGCGTCCATGGGGCTCGCTTCCGGTTTTCCCGGTCGACGTGGCTGTTGTGGTGCCTGCTGCCGTCGTGATGCCGCTGCCCGTCGAAGGCGATGTCGCGGTAGTCGGCTGCTTGCCGGAAGCCATGCCGGGCTGCACGCCTATCGTGTGCGCGATCTGGCCCCAGCCCATGCCCTGGCTGCGCAGCTGCAACACGCCTTGCATCTGCACCGTGCCGTTCGCTGTCGTGAGCGTGCCGCCCATCAGCGCGGCCTGCAGTTGCTGCGGCGTCGGATTCGTGATTCCGGCGGCGGCGAGCTCGCGTGTCGCGAGTGTCAATGAGCGCGTGATGTTGCCGTAGCCCATGGGCCGCGTCGGCGGCGTGAAGGTGGTCGAGCTGGTCGTCGTGCCTTGCGTGCTCGTCAGCGTGATCGCGCTGCCCGTCCGCAGGCCGTGCACCAGACTCTCCATGTTGGTTTTCGTGAGAGTCGGATACTGGCCTTGCAGGCGAGCGAGGTAACGCGTTTCGCTTTCCGTCGGCGTGTAGACGGCGGTCGTCGTCGTGGTGGCGCCGGTCGTTGTGGTCGAGGTGCCGGAGGTCGTTCCGGTCGTGGTGCCGCCGCCCGTCGTCGAAGTGCCGGTCGTGCTGGTGCCGGTGCTCGACGTCGTAGTGCTGCTGCCCGTGGTCGTCGACGTTGTCGTCTGGCCGTGCGCAGTCAGCGGGCCCGAAGCACATGCGATAGCGGCTGCGATCATGGAAATGACGTGACGGTGTCGTTGCATGGTTGCTCCTCTCGATGTTCAGAAGCGGGTGCGCTTCTGAAGATTGGCCTCTAAGCGTTGCCCAGGATGCGCTCGGTCTGCATGATGATTTCAGTCGCCGTCGCGCTGTCGTAGAAAAGGCCGCCGTTTTTCGCGACGACCTTCATGCGCGTGGTGTTGGCGCTCACAGGCTCGAGCACGATTTCGATTTCGCGGTCTTTCGCATTCGCCTTCAGCACTTCGTTGCCTTCCGCGCGTCCTGCGGATGCGACCCGTATGCCCATGCGGTTCAGCGCATTCACCGATGCGCTTTTCACCCGGGGCAGCGGTGCGGTGAAGGTGCGGTACGTCATGCCGGTCAGTGTGTGGTTCACCGCGGTGGATCCACCTACGCCGAGCGCGCTGAGTGCGACCGCCTCACAACCTGCGAGACTGAACGCAGCAGCGACGCATGCCGCCGTCCGTATCGCTGTCTTGGTTTTTTCCATCACCGTTCCCCTTCTATGCTCATGGCATCGAAACCGCCCGGACCGCAGCAAGTCGCGTGCCATTGCTCTCGTCATATCGAACCAAGGATAAACATGGCGAAGACTCTACACATGACGCTGCCATACGCAGACGGTCATGCGTCACGGCGCCATGCACAAGGCGAGCGAGCAATGAAAATGCTGTCGCCGCGCGGCGACAGTGGAATGACGCTATGCGTCGCTTTTCAGCGCCGCGCGCAACGATAGCGTGACGGCGCGCCTCAGCGCGGACCAGCGTCTTGCGTCGCCGAGAGCGTGCTTCTGGTTCACCTCGATTTCAATGCCGATGTACTGCGAGGGTCGAAAGTGCCGACGCAAGTGTGTCGTGAGCCCATCGGAAGTCCCGCGATAGGGGTAATTGCGGCGCACCACGAGATGAGGCATGGCGGCAAGCAAAGCGGCGCGCCATGCGAGACACAGGCTCGCCTCGGGTTCCCGCGACGGATCGTAGAGCAATCCGATGTCGGTGTTTCTCCGCTCCCCATCGAGAACCGGCGTGAAGCTGTGCGACGAAACATGGATGACGCGCCGCGACGAGCGCACCGCGGCGGCGACGTATCGCTCCACTTCGAGGCGGTATGGCAGGTAATAGTGCGCGAACAGCTCTTTCTTTTCATCCGGGGAGAGGCCGCGCGTGACATCGGAATAAAGACGCCGATGGCCCGGGGAGCGATTGAGCTCGATCAGTAGCCGGCTCGTCGTTGAGTAGACGAGCGGCGCGCTGCAGGCACGAGCCAGCTCGCGTGCGAGTACAAGTGCTCCCGGATCATGGCCCCTGTGGCTTCGGAGCAGCGCCTCGTGGCCGGTGAAGTAGTTCCGGTAGGGGGCCGGAATGCGATTGCCGCCGTGCTCGCAAGTGATCAGCACGCGCTTACGCATCACGGATCGAACATGCGACCGGCGGCAAGGCATGTGGCGAGCTCCCTATACACAGCGCGCATAGCCGCGCGCTCCGGCTGCGGGCCGAGCACGTCGATCAGCCTGCGCGCCAGGGTGCCGCGCGTGAAGACGAAATGCGCGGGGCCGGCCCACAGGCCGTGATGCTGCGCGCCGGTTGCTTCGAGATCCTCGGCGATGCGGCACCACAGTGCGCGGGCCTCCATGCCGCTGCGCGGTGCGCCGAACACGCGCAGGTATTCCGGTTCGGCGATGTACGCGCCCTCCGCCTGCGCGATACACGCATCGAGGACGCGGGACAGCATGGACGTAGGCAGCGACTGCAACTGCGCCAGCGGTGCGTAGTGGTCCGTGTACAGCGCCTGCACCACATCGACGATCAACGCGGCGAGCGCCACGTCGGCGAGCGGGCACTCCTGAGCATCCATCACCCGTATCTCGATCGCGTTGCGGCTGAAGCGCGCAATGGCGCCGTGCGAATTGAGCCACTCGTGCTGCAGCACGCCGGCCGGATCAAATGGGGCGATGTCGCGGTACATCGGCCCCAGCAGCTGGTCTTCGTACTCGCGGCGCGAGGTCATCGTCGCTGGAACGACTGCACCGGTAAGGCTTGGCACCCGCTGCGAATTGGCGCGATACACCACCATGCGGTAGTCCAGCGGCCCCGGCGCGCGGCCTTCGGCGTACGGAGAGCTTGCGGCGAGCGCGGGGATGATGGGAAGGACCGCGCGCACGGCGGCATGCAGCCGCGCAAACTCGTCGTCGCCGGCGAAGGGAAGATTGATGTGCGAGCTCTGGAGATTCGCCCACCCGTGCGCACGGCAGCCGAAGATGCGATCGTACGCTTGGTACACGGCCGCGTTGCCGTGCGGCCAGAGCTGCGTCTCCACGGCGGGATCCATCCAGGGATGCATGCCGCCCGGCATGAGTCGGCCGCCGCGCGCGGCGAGCACGGCATTGAAGCGTGCGATTTCCGGCTGGAAGCGTCCCGTGAGCTCGGCGAGACTGCACGGCTCGACGTTCTTGAGCTCGATCACATGGCGTACGAGCTCGTTGGACCAGCCCAGCGTGCCGTGCTCCACATCGCCGCGGCCGGGCGCAGCACCGGCGAGCTCCAATGCTGCATCCGCGATCGGCAGCACATCGAGCGTGTCCTCGCTGACGAGCATGTACTCGAGCTCGAGCCCGTACGCGTCGAAAGCGCCGATGTCGCGGGCGCGCCGCCGCGCGCCGACGTGCGAGGCTGCCTCAGTGGTCATACCGTGAGCACGCGCCGCTTCTCACGCACGCGGCGTGCGAACACGCCCATCACTTCGCGATACAGCGCGTCCTTCAGCACCTGGTCCTCATTGCCATGGTCGATGTTCGGGTTGTCGTTGACCTCGATCAGGTGGCACTGGCTGCCCGTCTGCTTGAGATCGACGCCATACAGTCCGTTGCCGATGAGATTGGCGGCGCGCAGCGCGGTGCGCACGACGATCTCGGGCGCTTCGCCGACCGATATCGTGACCGTGTTGCCTTCGACACGATGCTCGGTCTCGCGCTTGATCACCTGCCAGTGGCCGGGCGCCATGAAGTACTGGCATACGTACAGCGGCCTGCCGTCGAGCACGCCTACGCGCCAATCGAACGTCGTGGGCAGGAACTGCTGCGCGATGATGAGCTCCGACTGCTGCAGGAGCTCCTCGACGCAGCGCTTGAGTTCCGCTTCCGTTTCGACCTTGCGAACGCCGAGCGAGAACGCGCCGTCGGGCTGTTTCAGGATGCACGGCAGGCCAAGTGTGGGGACGATGTCGTCGACGTTCTCCGGGTGCACCATGAGCGTCTTCGGCACCGGCACGTGATGGCGCGCCATCAGCTCGTTGAGGTACACCTTGTTGGAGCACTTCAGAATGGAGTCCGGGTCGTCGATGACCACGAGCCCCTGCGCAGCGGCTGCGCGCGAGAACTCGTACGTGTAGTGATTGACGTTCGTCGTGTCGCGTATGAAGAGGGCATCGAAGTCGGCGAGCCGGTTGATCGCATGCCTGTCTATGATCTCGGCGTTCATGCCGACCTGCTCCGCGGCGAGAAGAAAGTGCTCCAGCGCGGCCGGATTGGACGGCGCCTCCGGTTCCCCGGGGTCGTGAAGGATGGCGAGGGTCGGCCGCTCGCCTTCGCTTGCGGCAACGCGCGTCGTACGGCAGCCGTTGATGTAATCGGTGGCCGCGTCGACGAGCGGCGCCCGCTGTTCCAGCGGCACGTCCGACATGCCGAGCGCCGTCACGCCGGTCAACCGCCAGCGACCGTCCCGCAGCTCGAACTGCGCGCGCAGCAGCGGCGCGCGCACCAGCGCGAAGAGCTGGCGGCTGACGACCGGATGCTGCCCGGTCGGATCGCGGCCGAAAAACGCATGGACCTGGAATACCGGGCGGGAATCGTTCTTCAGCGCGTCCTGGATCAGCGGCTCGAGATCGGCGGCGAGCAGATCGACGAGCGTGGACGACTGCATGTCTTCTATCGTCTTGACGCTGGGGAGCGGGTTGTGGCCGCGCGCTTCGGCGAGCAGCGACACGTAGTATCCGCGGCCCTGGTAGCGATCGCAGCGGCACAGATTCACCAGTTGTCCGTCGATGCCGACCCGGTAAGCCGAATCGGTGAGATAGGCCCGTGCTGCGGTGGCACTCGAGCCTGCGATCTCGAACGGCCACTCCTGCAGCCGGTTCACGACGAACAGCACTTTCATCGGGGTCGTCTGCGCTGCGGGTAGATGATGAGCATGTTGGCATCGTGCGTGACGATGCCGAGCAATATCGCACCGACGGCGCGGTCGACGCTGATCCAGTACTCGTGCACGCCGCCGTACGGGTTGGGCTGGTACGGATCGACCACCAGCACCTTGCGGCGAAATCGGTCGTAGCCTGCCAGCACGACGAAATGTCCTGACGGCAATCCGCGAATGTCATCCGGCATGTCGGTGGCCGGGTGCTCGCGCGCCCCGCGATAGAGGTAGGTTGCGCTGAGCCCGGTCAATATCGGCAGGCGGCGGCGCAGGACGCTGGCGATCAACGCGGGCGACAGGTCGAAGAATCGCAATCTGCCGCCACGGCGCAGGAACTCGAGGTAGCCTTCCGTCGCGTGCTGCAGGCGGTAGTCGCTCTTGATTTCGCGCTGGCGCTGCAAGCGGTCGGCGATGTTCACGCCCCGCCTGAACCACGTCGGATCGAACACGAGGAGGTTGTACGTATAGATCGTGGCGGAATAGCCTTTTGCGAGCGCGTCGCACGCGAGAAAAACCGCAAACGTGCCGCCGTGTTCGAGTCGGCGTGTGCGCGCGATTACCGCGCCCAGCGCTTCGTCGTCTTTCCAGTACCGGTAGATAGCATGCAGGCACGTCGGCCCGCATGTCGTCTCATCGGGCTGAGGCAGGGTCTGCAGGGGCAGGCGCAGCGCACCCGCCGTCATGGAATACGAAGGCGGGGTACGGAGCGCGGCGTGGGGCATGAGGCCAGGCAGTGCTGTTGCGCGCCGGGCGCGTGTTCGGCACTCCGGAGCGAGAGCAGCGCGTGCTTTTCATCGGACATATCGCACGGCCTGCATTTTTGATGCCCGGCATCCGGGGAATCGAGCGGCGACGCGGCCGCGAGTGTGCGATGCGGATTACGCGGAGCCGGCTGCGGCCAAGCTGTGCGCCGTACGCCATGCGGCGCGTCCGGAAGCTTTCGCAGCGTACATGGCCATGTCGGCTCGGTCGAGCAGCTGTGCGGCGGTGCGCCCGTCGCGCGGAAAGCATGCGACGCCGACGCTCACGTTGATGCGCACGGTGCCGCCGTCGAGCTCGAACGGGCGGCCCATGCTCGACACGAGCTTCTCGGCGACATTGGCGGCATCGTGCTCGCTGTCGAGATCCTCGAGCACGATCACGAACTCGTCGCCGCCGTAGCGCGCAACGGTGTCGGTCTCGCGTATGCACTCCTTGAGCCGCGCAGCCGCCGCGGCAAGCAGCTGATCGCCCGCGGCATGACCGTGCACGTCGTTGATCGTCTTGAACCCGTCGAGATCGGCGAGGAGGATGCCGCAGGTGTCGCCGTGGCGGGCGGCGCTCGCGAGTGCGCGCGCGATGCAGTCGTCGAGCAGCGTGCGGTTGGGCAGGCCGGTTAGCGCATCGTGCCGGGCCATGTATTGGAGCTCCTGTTCCTTTTCGCGCAGTCTTGCGTTGGCGCGCTCGAGCGCTCGCGTTCGCTCGATCACACGCAGCTCGAGCTCGTGCTCGGAGCGGCGCAGCGCGTCGACCATCGCCTGCTTCGCTTCGAGCGCATCGTGCGTGGCAAGGTCTTTCTCGCGGCGCATGACGTTGATGCGGTCGGCCAGCGCGAACGACAGCAGCAGCATTTCGAGCGCCGAGCCGATTTGCATGGAGTAATTCGTCAGCGTGGTGGTCGGCAGCCAGTCCATGTTGCGCGCCGCCATCACGCCCACCGCGACGAGGAGCAGGCTCCAGGCGATCAGGAAGTACCGCGCGCCGGGATGGCGCTTCACGAGGCAGTACACGCCGGCCGCGGTGGCAACGGCGGAGAATATAAGCCCGTTGAGCGAGGTGAAGATCGCGGCGAAGCGGTAGCTCGTGAAGAGCGCCGAAAACGCCGATAGCGCGAAGGAGCACGCCATGGCGAGAATGATGCGATCGAACCAACGGGCGTGTCGGCGCGTCTCGAGGAAGAGCCGCGTGAAGAGCGCGCCGAAGAAGCCGGTGGCCGACATGCCGAAAGGCAGCGCCACGTTGCCCCACGACATCGCATCGGGCCACAGAAACTGGTTGCCGAATCCGTTGAGCGAGCACTGGCCGACCGCCATGCTGCCCACGAAGGCGACGTAGGCGAGAAAGACGGGATCCCTGGTCGCCAGGTAGAGCAGCAGGTTGTACAGCAGCAGCGCGAGCAGCATCCCGTAATAGAGGCTGAGCAGCGCGTACGTCTGCTGATCGTGGCGGCGCAGCGCCTCCGGCTGCCACAGCGTCGCCGGTATGGTCAGCGTCCCGCCCGAGGTCACTTTGATGTACACCGTCTGCGACGCGCCGGGCTGCAATTGCAGCGGGAACACGAGGTTGCGGTGTACGTACGGCCGCGACGCGAAAGGCTCCATGTCGCCTGCGCGATACACGGTGTAACCGCCTGCCACGCGTGGCTGGTAGACCTCCACTCGATCGAGCGACGGCGCTGCGATTTCGAGCAGCCACTGCGCGGGCGCTTCGGCCAGGACCGTGAGCGGCAGTGCGAGCCAGTACGTGGAAGTGGAATATCCGAAGTTGACTTCGCCGTGTCGCGGGCCGGCCGGCTTGAAGCGTTCGCCCGCTATCCCGGCAACGTCGGCAATGGTGTAGCGCTGCTCGGGGTCTTCGAGATAGGCGAGATGCCGAGCGAGCGCGTACTGCGGCGCCTGGTCGACGGCCAGTACCGGCACCGCGCCGTGCCACGCGCTGGCCCGGCCGCAAATCAGCAATAGCAGCAGTATGGCCCACCGGGCGCGTCTCACTGCGACATACCCCCCAATGCCCGGCCGTGATTGACAGCAGAATCACGCGGCTCCAGCGGCGCTGCGGATTCATAATTGTGTGGTTCGCCCGCCGGGATTCCGGCGTTCGATGAGCGGGCCGATCGATTCTACTACGGAGCTACGTGGCGCCGGCACGCACAAGTCACGCTTGGGAGCGGTTTACCCAAAAGCGGTAACAATGAAACGCGCGCTGCGCTGTCACGATTTTGTCGCGTCAGCCCTTCGGGTTACGGCGCCTTAGCCCACGAATCCCGCAGAGTGACTGTCCGGTTGAACACCGGGCGGCCGGGCGCCGTGTCCTTCCGATCGGCGACGAAATAGCCGTGGCGCTCGAATTGGAAGCGCGTCTCCGGCGCCGCATCGCGCAGCGCAGGCTCGAGCTGGGCGGTGATCACCGTGCGGGCATGCGGGTTCAATTCGGCGAGGAAGTCTGCGGCGCCCCCCGGGTTCGGCGTCTTAAACAGCCGATCGTAGAGCCGGACTTCGGCCGCGCAGGCATGACGCGCGGACACCCAGTGTATGTTCCCTTTCACCTTGATCTTGTCCGCACCCGCGGAACCGGACTTCGTTTCGGGGTCGTATTCGCAATGGACAGCAATCACGTTTCCCTGCGCGTCCTTGTCGCAACCGGTGCATTTCACGACATAGCCGTAGCGCAGGCGCACCTGGTTGCCGGGAAAGAGCCGGAAATAGCCCTTCGGCGGCGTCTCGGTGAAGTCTTCGCGCTCTATCCATAGCTCGCGGGAAAACGGCACAACGCGCTTGCCGAGCTCGGGCTTCTGCGGATGGTTGGGCGCGTAGCACTCCTCCTCGCGCTCCGGCGGGTAGTTGTCGATGACGAGCTTCACCGGGTCGAGCACTGCGATGCGCCGCTCGGCGCGCTCGTTGAGATCCTCGCGCATGCAGTCTTCGAGCACGCTGTACTCGATCAGTGAGTCTGCCTTCGCCACGCCGATGCGCTCGGCGAACAGCCGGAACCCGGCGGGCGTGTAACCGCGGCGGCGCGCGCCCACCAGAGTCGGCATGCGGGGATCGTCCCAGCCCTCCACGTGGCCTTCCTCGACGAGCTGGATCAGCTTGCGCTTGGACAGCACCACGTAAGTGAGATTGAGGCGCGCGAACTCGATCTGCTGCGGCAGCGGCGCCTGCAGCATGCCGCCTTCGGCAAGCCGCTCGTTGAACCAGTCGTACAGCGGGCGATGGTCCTCGAATTCCAGGGTGCACAGCGAGTGCGTGATGTTTTCCATCGCGTCCGACACGCCGTGCGCCCAGTCATACGTGGGGTAAATGCACCAGGCATCGCCGGTGCGGTGGTGCGTGGCATGACGTATGCGGTACATCGCCGGGTCGCGCAGATTGATGTTCGGCGATGCCATGTCGATTTTCGCCCGCACCACGTGAGCGCCGTCCGGATGCTTGCCTGCGCGCATCTCCGCAAGGAGCTGCAGGCTTTCCTCTACCGGTCGGTCGCGATACGGACTGTTGCGGCCGGGTTCGGTCAAAGTCCCCCGCGTAGCACGCATCTCCTCCGCGCTCTGGCTGTCGACGTAGGCAAGCCCGCGCTCGATCAGGTTCTGGGCGAATCGGTAGAGGTGTTCGAAATAATCCGACGCATAGTACTCGTGCTCGCCCCATTCGAAGCCGAGCCAGTGCACGGCGTCGCGTATGGCGTCGACGTATTCCTGCTCTTCCTTCGTCGGATTCGTGTCGTCGAAGCGCAGATGGCAGACGCCGCCGTAATCGCGCGCGAGCCCGAAGTTGAGGCAAATCGACTTGGCGTGGCCGAAATGAAGATAGCCGTTGGGCTCCGGCGGAAAGCGGGTGCGTATGCGCGCCGGATCGGGCGCGGCACTCGCATGCACGTCCGCCGGACCGGGACGCCCGCCCCAGCGACGCGGCGCGTATTTGCGGGAGGCGAGATCGGCTTCGACGTGCGTGCGTATGAAATACGAAACGGTTGGGGCGTCGGCGCTCTGGGGCGTGCTCGGCGTCTTGCGCTTGGGGCTTTCGGGCATCGGGCTTTCCAGTAAAGCGCCATTTTAGCCGATGCTCCGCCACACCGCGGCATGTGGGCCCTGGAGAACCGTGCCTTACATGGGCTTGTACCCGGTTTCGTGGATGAGCCTTGACCAGCGATCCCGCTCGTCCTGAAGGAAACGCGCCGCCTCGGCCGGCGTATTGCCAAGCGTGTCGGCGCCTTGCGCGCCGAGCTTCTCGCCCACGTCGGGCAGGCCGAGGACGCGGCTTACTGCAGCATGGAGCTTCGTGAAGATGTCAGCAGGCGTGCCGGCAGGCGCGAGCAGTCCCTGCCACGAGCCGGTCACGAAGCCGGGCACCGTTTCCGCGACCGTCGGCGTATCGGGCAGCGTGGGCACACGCTTTTCGCTCGACACGGCGATGAGCTTGAGCCGTCCATTTTTCACGTACGGCAGCGTGGCGAGCATGCCGTTGAACAGGATCGGCCTGGCCGGACGCGACATCGAGCACCGACTGCGAGCCGCCGCGGCCGGTGATGTACGTCCAACGTACGCCGGTGCGGTGGGTGAACATGAGGCCGGCCATGTACGGCGCGCCAGCCGGGCTGGACGCAAAATTGAGCGCGCCGGGTCGCGCTTTCGCAGGCGTGATGAGCGATTTCAGGGGCGAGAAGTCGCGCACCAGATCGAACGCCGGCTTGGGGTTGAGCAGCTGCGCGATCAGCAACGAGCCGACGTCCGTGAGAAGCAGGGTATAGCCGTCGGGCTGTGCGCGTGCGACCGCTTCGGCGCCCATAGCGTGGGTCACATCTCGACCTTGACGTTTGCCGTCTTGATGACTTTCGCCCACTTCGCGACCTCGTCCTCCAGGAACTTGCGGAATTCGGCGGGCGAATTGCCGACCGGGTCTATGCCGAGCTCCATGAAACGCTGACGCACTTCCGGCCGCTGCACGGCAGCGCTCATCGCCGCCGACAGCCTCTCGACGATATCGCCCGGTGTCTTCGCGGGCGCCAGCATGCCGACCCAGGTGCCGCTCACGAGAGGCACGCCTTGCTCGATGAAGGTCGGCACGTCCGGGGCCACTGCAGCGCGCTTTTCGGACGCCATGCCGAGCGCGCGTATCTTCCCGGCGCGCACGTGCGGCATCATGGACGACGACGTGTCCATCATGATGGTGACTTGTCCGCCGATGAGATCCTGCAACGCCGGAGCCGTGCCTTTGTACGGAACGTGCACGAGCTTAGTGCCAGTGAGGATCATCAGCAGCTCGGTGGTGAGGTGGGCTGCGGCGCCTATGCCGCTCGATGCGAACGTGAGCTGCCCCGGCTTCTGCTTTGCGAGATCGATGAGTTCCTTCACCGATTTTGCCGGCAGAGCGTTCGTCACGCACATGATGAGCGGCGCGGTGGCGAGGAGCGATACGGGCTCGAAGCTCTTGATCGAATCGTACGGCAGCTTCGGATAAAGCGTCTGATTCGCGGCGTGCGCCGCGATGACGGAAGCAAGGGTATAGCCGTCGGGCGTCGCCTTCGCGACGATTTCGACGCCCAGTATGCTGTTGGCGCCCGGACGGTTGTCGACGATTACGTTCTGGGAGAATGTCTTGCTGATTTCCTGCGACACCATGCGGGTGGTGATGTCGGTGATGCCGCCCGGCGGGTAGGGGACGATGACGCGTATGGGTCGCGTGGGATAGCCGGACTGCGCGGCCGCTGCGACACTGCTCAAGGCGGCGATGGCCATGCAGCACAACGCGCGCCCCACGTCCGATCCGATTCTCATGACTCCTCCCTCATGCGACGGTGCCGGCTGCCCATTCTAGCAGTGGTTTTGAGCGCTGGGCGCAACGTGCCGGCCAATAGTTTGCGCGATGGTGCGGCGCTGCGCAGCTGGGGGCTCGCGCGTTTTATCGGGCGGCAGGGCTGTGCTATAAGACCGGCATGAAATTGCTAGCCCACGCCGTGCTGCGCGCGCTTGCCGACGGCGATTTTCATTCGGGAGAAGCGCTTGCGCAGGCGGCCGAGATGTCGCGCGCAAGCGTCTGGCATGCCATACGGGAGCTGGAGAGCGCAGGGCTCACCGTGTACAAGGTTCGCGGGCGCGGCTATCGTCTCGCGCGGCCGATCGATCTGCTGGATATCGCGGCAATACGGAAAGCCTTGGGCGAGCATGCGGGCGACTTTCACGTCGATGTCGCGGACTCCGTCGAATCGACGAACACGGCGCTGCTGCAGCGTGCCGCGGCCGGCGCGCCGCACGCGAGCGTGCTCGCCGCCGAAGCGCAGACGGCAGGCCGGGGCCGGATGGGCCGCGCCTGGCAAAGCGGCATAGGGGGCGGGCTCACCTTCTCCGTGCTGTGGCGATTCGAGCAAGGCGCCGGCTGGCTCGGCGGATTGAGCCTTGCCGCCGGCATCGCAGGCGTGCGCGTCTTGCGTCGCTATGGTATTGACGATGCGGGGCTCAAGTGGCCTAACGACATTCTGTGGCGCGGCTGCAAGCTCGCCGGGATATTGATCGAGATGCAAGGCGATGCGCTGGGACCGAGCGCCGCGATCATAGGCATGGGCATCAACGTTCGCCTCGTGCCCGCGGTGCGCGATCGCATCGACAATGCAGTGGCCGATATCGAGGCGGCATGCGGACGTGCGGTGGACCGCAATCGCCTGCTTGCCGAGCTGCTTGTCGAATTGCGAAGCGTGCTCGACGGCTTCGGCCGTGAAGGGCTTGCGCCGCTGCGCGAGGAGTGGCGCGGTTATCATCTGTACGAGGGGCGGCGCGTGGTGGTGAAGCGTCCCGACGGACGTGCGCAGCGCGGGGTTGCCGTCGGCATCGCGGACGACGGCGCCTTGCTGCTCGAGACGCCCAACGGCATCGAGTGCTATCACAGCGGTGAAGTAAGCCTGCGCAACGACGACACGCCGGAATAACTGCCAATCTTGCGATGACGATGAAAGTGCTCGCCATAGACGCAGGCAACACGCGCGTGAAATGGGGTCTGTACGCGGACGGTGTATGGGCTCACCGGAGCTGGGCGGCGACGGCGGAAATCTCAAGCCTTGCGGAAGGGTTGCGCGTCGTCGATGCGCCGTCGATCATCGTCGTATCGAATGTCGCCGGTGCCGTTGCGCGCGACGCGATCGACCGTGCCGTTGCGCGTTACGCCGCGCCGACGCGGTGGCTCGTAGCCTCGGCTGAACTCTGCGGCGTGAAATCGAGCTATGCGAATCCGGAGCAGCTGGGTTCCGATCGCTGGGCTGCCCTGATCGGCGCCCGTCATCGCTATGCCGCGCCATGCGTCGTCGTGAATGCAGGCACCACGATGACCGTCGACGCGCTCTCCGAGGACGGCCTGTTCCTCGGCGGCTGCATCGTCCCGGGGCTCGACCTTATGCAAAAGGCATTGGCGCACAACACGGCGCAGCTTGCGCGAGCGCCGGGCCGCTTCCTGTACTTTCCGGACAATACGGGGGATGCCATCATGAGCGGTGCCATCAACGCCCTCGCCGGCGCCGTGGATCGCATGATGACCTATGT
Organism: Rhodospirillaceae bacterium; assembly: GCA_050260255.1. Lineage (GTDB taxonomy): Bacteria > Pseudomonadota > Gammaproteobacteria > Burkholderiales > SG8-41 > JAQGMV01. The sequence continues at coordinate 32,159 of JBLNBW010000287.1, forward strand.
GCAGGAGACGGCGGAGCGCGAGCCGCTGGTCGTGTTGTCGGGAGGCGCGGCAGATATGCTGGAGCCGCATTTGCGTGGACGCGTCGAGCGCGTCGACAATCTCGTGCTCGAGGGGCTCGTGCAGATTGCTCTGCAAGAACAATAAGAGGCTGAACGATGAGAGCGTTGTTTTTGTTGCTGCTGCTGGCCAACGTCGGGTTCTTTGCGTATGCGCACTGGCTCCGGGGACCGGACGGGAGCGCGGCGGATCTCATACCCAGGCTGCAAGTGAGCCCCGAGCGCATCAAGATACTACCCCCTTCGGATGGAGCACGCACAGGCAGCGCGCCGCGGGATACGGCAGCGTGCCTCGAGTGGGGCCTGTTCGCCGGTCCGGACGTGGTGCGCGCCGACGCCGCAGTAGCGAGCCTTAAGCTGCCGGGCGTCATGGTGCAGCGCGCGGTTGCCGACACGGGCGGATACTGGGTGTATCTGCCGCCGATGAAGACCAAGGCCGAGGTGGACAGGCGGGTTGCGGCGCTCAAGGCACGCGGCGTAAAGGACTTCTACGTCGTGCAGGAGGCGGGTCAATGGCGCAACGCCATCTCGCTCGGCATCTTCAAGTCGGAAGATACGGCGCGCGCGATGGCCGCGAAATTGAAGGAAAGCGGCGTGCAGGGCGTGGCACTGGAACGTCGCGAGAACATGCTGAAGCAGGTCGCCTACTTCATACGCGAGCCGCAGTCGTCCGTCGTTGCGCGGCTTGCGGAGCTGCAACGCGATTTTCCGGGGGCGGAGGTAAGAGCCGTGCCGTGCCCGATGGCGGACAAGGCCGCCGGGTGATCTCGCGCGCGGTCAGCGCGCCGCGCTGCGTATGCGCTTCACGAGGTTCGTCGTGGAGCGCTCGTGCTCGAACGGTATCGAATGCACGCTGCCGCCCCAGCTCGCGACCTCCTTTGCGCCGACGATGGCATCGGGCGCCCAGTCCCCGCCTTTGACGAGCACGTCCGGATGAATCGCGAGTATCAGCTCGAGCGGGGTATCCTGATCGAACCAGGTGACGAGGTCGACGGTCTCGAGCGAAGCCATGACGGCCAGGCGATCGGCGAGCGGATTGATGGGACGGTCGTCACCCTTGCCGAGACGGCGCACCGAAGCGTCGGCATTCAGCGCGACGATCATGCTCGCCCCGAGCGCGCGTGCACGCGCGAGATACGTCACGTGGCCGCGATGCAGGATATCGAATACGCCGTTGGTGAAGACGAGCGGGCGCGCGAGCGCGGCAATACGGCGCGGCGCCTCGTGCGGCGCGCAGATTTTCTGCTCGAATGCGGGCGACTGCATCGGCTCAACGCTGAACGGTGCTGATCATCAATCCAGATACTCGAATACGCGGACCACTTTCTGCACGCCGCTCGTGGTGCGGGCAAGCTCGGTCGCGTCCTCGGCTTCCTTGCGGTACACCAGGCCCATGAGGAACGTCGTGCCGGCTTCCGTGACGACCTTGACGTATACGGGATTGAAACGCTGCGCGTCGAGGAACCGCGCTTTCACCTTCGAGGTGATGTACGTGTCGTTCGTGCGCTGCGACAGCGGGCTGGGCGGGCCGACGCGCAGCTCGTTGTAGACTCCTCGCACGTTTTCGACGGCTCTCGCAATGCGCTCGATCTCGGACTTCGCTTCGGCAGACGGCGCTTCGCCGGTCAGCAGCGTCATGCGGTTGTAGCTCGTGACGTTGATGTGCGCATCGGGAAACTTGTCGGTGATGCGTCCGCCCGTCTTGGATTCTATCGCCTGGTCTTCGGCGATCGTTCCCACGGTGCGGCGATCTTCGCCGACGACATAGCCTGCCGTCGCTGCTGCGCCGCCTAGCGCGACTGCGGCGCAGCCATGGATCAAGGGGGCAGAGGCGAGCAGCATCAGAATCAGTACTTGGCGCATTATTCCACTCCCAGTAAGAGGCAATCGATAGCGTCGCACAGGCAGTGCAACGTCAAGAGGTGCACTTCCTGTATCCGCGCGGTGCTGGCAGCAGGGACGCAGATGTGGATATCGCGCGGCCCGAGGACTTCGGCCATTCTCCCGCCGTTGCGTCCGGTGAGCGCAATCACATCCATGTCGCACTCGTGCGCCGCTTCCATCGCCGCGACGACGTTGCGCGAGTTGCCGCTCGTGGAGATCGCGAGCAGCAGATCGTTGCCGTGGCCCAGGCCGCGCACCTGCTTGGAGAAGACCTGGTCGAAGTCGTAGTCGTTCGCGATCGACGTCAGGGTCGACGTGTCGGTGGTGAGCGCCATCGCGGCGAGCGCGGGGCGCTCCATTTCGAAACGGTTCAAAAGCTCGGCGGCGAAATGCTGCGCGTCGGCCGCGGAGCCGCCATTGCCGCACGCGAGGATCTTGCCGTCTTGCTTGAGGCACTGGACCATGCGCTCGGCTGCAGCCGCGATCGGATGTGCGAGCGCGTCCATGGTCTGCAGCTTGAGATGCGCGCTTTCGGAGAAGTTCTCGCTGATGCGGCTGATCAAATCCATTGGGTTACCCGGTTGCAACGTGCGGCGTATTGTAAACCGAAGCCGCGCGAAAAGAGGACGCTCACGCGTCGAAAGCGCCGCGCAACCATTCGATGCGAGCGGGGTCCCCTTCGATCAGCACGGCATCGAAGCGACACGCGGGCACGGAGGCGCGTCCCGAGAGATAGTGGCGCGCGGCGGCGATCAGCTTCTCCCGCTTCGCCGCCGTGATGCTCGCTGCGGCACCGCCATAGGCGGACGACCGCCGCGCGCGCACTTCCACGAACACGATCGTGTCGCGATCGCGCATCACGAGGTCGATTTCACCGAAGCGGCAATGATAGTTGCGCTCGAGCAGCTTGAGCCCCTGCTTCTGCAGATATGCGGCGGCTGCGTCTTCGGCGTTCCGGCCTGGTGCCGCAGCGAGGCTCACGGGCGCGCGTTGCCGACAATAGACACGGCGCCGTTGCTGAACTGTGCAACGGGCAATGCGCGGCGGAACACGCGGTCGGGGCCCAGCGTCAGTCCTCCAGTCACACCGTCGAGCGTAATCGCAGTGCGTCCGTCCAGCAGCTCCAGCGAAGCGCGGAATGCATCTATGCCGAGCGCGTAAAGTCGCTGCAGGTCGAGGTCGCCCCCGTAATCCGGCCGGGGATACACCATTACCGCCGGATGACCGGGCTCCAGCAGCCACGGCATGCCGACGAAGCGAACGTCGTTGAGCTCGAAGGCCGTCAAGTCGGCGCGGCGCCCGGGATAGATTTGCGACGTGGCATACACCGGCACCGGTGGCAGATATGGTTTCACCGTGCGCCCACGCTCGGCGTCCAGCGCGAGAAAAATTGCATCGGCCCGGCTCGCCTCTATGCTGGCGCGATACCGGTCGAGCCCGGCCGTGTCGCCGCCGCCGTAGATCTGTCCGTCGGCCTGCGCGCCGCCCAGACGCGTGAATTCGTCGACGAACGCATCGTTCATGCGGCGGGACAACGCGTCGGTGCCGGCAACGGTGTACACGCGCCGCTGGCCTTCTTCATAGGCGAGCCGTGCGACGAGGCGCGCTTCGGCGTCGATCTGGAGGCTCAGTACGTAAAACTGCGATGGCAGGGCGGTGCCGCCTTCCGGCGCATTGAGCGCAAGCGTCGGTACGGGGATGAGCTTTGTTGCGGCGAGCGCCGTGACCGACGCGCGCGTGAGCGGTCCGACGACCAGTCGGGCGCCGCCCGCCACCGCTTGTCGGTATCCGGCGATCGCAACCGAACTGTCGTCGGTCGCCGCGTACACCCGCAGCGGCAGCGGGACTTTACCTTGTATCTTCGCCGCTGCGAGAAAGCCGTCTCTCACCGCTTGCGCATGCGAGACGAACGGACCGCCGTTCAGCGGCAAGAGCACTGCAATATGCGCCACCGGCGCCAAAGGCTCAGTCTCGGTCGTGCTCTGCGCTGCGCTGGTGCACGCCCATATCGCCCCGTATAGTACGGCGATGACAGCGGAGAGGAACCGACTACGATGGAGCAGGCCGCGCATGAGAACACCGACCGCCGGGAAAAGGCCACATTATATGTAGTCGCTACGCCAATAGGTAACCTCGGGGACGTGACGTTGCGCGCGCTCGACGTGCTGAAGACCGTCGATGTGATCGCGGCCGAGGACACCCGCATCACCACGCGCCTGCTCGATCATTACGGGATACATCGCAAGCTCATCGCGCTTCACGAGCACAACGAGCGCCGCCGTGTGGAGCAAGTGCTGGGCCTTCTCTCGACGGGTGCATCGATCGCGCTGGTGACCGACGCCGGCACGCCGGCGATTTCGGATCCGGGCGTGCACGTCGTCGCAGCGGTCCGCGAGGCCGGGTACGCGGTCGTTCCGGTGCCCGGCGCCAACGCTGCGATCGCGGCGCTGTCGGCGAGCGGGCTGCCCGTCACGCATTTCCTCTTCTACGGCTTTTTGCCGGCGCGACGCGGCGAGCGCGCGAAGGCCCTGCAGGGCCTGAGGGCGGCGCCGTACCCGCTGGTCTTCTACGAGGCGCCCCACCGTATCGTCGAAAGCACACGTGACATGTGCGAGGCGTTCGGCCGCGACAGGTCCGTGATCCTTGCGCGCGAGCTCACCAAACGGTTCGAGACGATACATGCGTGCACGCTCGGCACAGCGGGCGAATGGCTGGAAGGCGATCCGCATCGCGTGCTCGGCGAGTTTGTGGTCATCGTGAGCGGGATCGAGCCGCACGGTGCGACGTCGGGCGATGAGGCGCGACGTGCGCTCGAAGTGCTCCTGTCCGAGCTGCCGCTCAAGCAGGCGGTCGCGCTGGCTGCGCGCCTCACCGGCGGCAAGCGCAACGAGCTGTACGACATGGCGCTCGCGATGAAAGGCGATTGAGCTTTTACGGCACGCGTGTGACCGATTACCATGTGTGCGCAACGCACGAACTCTACAGTGAATCCCATAATCATGGACCGCATCGACATCCTTCGCCCGGACGACTGGCATCTGCACTTGCGCGACGGCGACTACTTGCGTGCAGTCGCGCCCGATACCGCCCGACGCTTCGGCCGCGCGATCGTCATGCCGAATCTCAAGCCGCCGGTGACGACGACGGCGCTCGCGCTGGCGTACCGGGACCGCGTGCTCGCTGCATTGCCGGCGGGCTCCAAGTTCCAGCCGCTGATGACGCTTTATCTCACTGACAACACGTCGCCGGCTGAAATCCGTGCGGCGCGCGAGAGCGGCGCAGTGCGAGCAGTGAAGTATTACCCCGCGGGTGCGACCACGAATTCGGACAGCGGCGTCACGGACATTTCGCGCTGCTACGGCGTGCTCGAAGCAATGGCCGAGCACGGCATGCCGCTCCTTGTGCATGGCGAAGTGACGGATGCGTCCGTGGACATTTTCGATCGGGAGCGCGTCTTCCTCGAACGCGTGCTGGCGCCGCTCGTGCAGCGTTTCCCGCGGCTCAAGGTGGTCGTCGAGCACATCACCACGCGCGAAGCGGCGCAGTTCGTGCGGGAAGCGCAGCCGAATATCGCCGCCACCATTACCGCCCACCACTTGCTCATCAATCGCAACGCGCTCTTCGCGGGCGGCATACGGCCCCACATGTACTGCCTGCCGGTCGTGAAGCGCGAGCACCACAGGCAGGCGCTGGTCGAGGCGGCGACCAGCGGCAACTCGAAGTTCTTCCTCGGCACGGACAGCGCGCCGCATGCGCGCCACACGAAAGAGAACGACTGCGGATGCGCAGGCATCTACACCGCGCATGCCGCGATCGAGCTCTACGCGGAAGCGTTCGACCGCGCCGGCGCCCTAGACAAGCTCGAGGGCTTTGCGTCCCTGCATGGTCCTGCGTTCTACGATCTGCCCCCGAACGCCGATCGCATCACGCTCGTGCGCCAACCGTGGAAGGCGCCTGCCTCATGCCATTATGGCGACGATGCACTGGTGCCGTTCCGGGCGGGCGAAGCGATCGCATGGAAGATCATGTAAGCCGGCGGGGGCGATCGCGCGTTGAGCGCTGCATGGATGGCTTGGACCCAAGCGCGATGATGCTGCATCCGCATGCCGAATGCCCACCGCTGCCCCGTGGCGACCTGTGGATCTTCGCGTATGGCTCGCTCATGTGGAACCCGGGATTTTCATATGTCGAGTCCTCTTCCGCGTTGCTGCGCGGATACCACCGCAGCTTCTGCATCTGGTCCGCGCGCTATCGCGGCACACCGGAACGGCCGGGACTGGTGCTCGGCTTAGACCGCGGCGGTGCTTGTCGCGGTATCGCTTACCGCGTCGCCGAAGCGCAGGTGGGCGACGTACTGAGCGTGTTGTGGGCGCGCGAAATGCCGCGCCTTACCTATCAGCCGCGTGTCGTGAAGATCGCGATGAATCGGGCGCGGATCGATGCGCTCACGTTCATCGCCAATCCGCGTCGCGAATCGTACGCGGGCCGGATGTCCGTGGAGCAGGCTGCCGAGCGTATCGCCTGTTGTGCGGGGATACGCGGTCCGAATCTCGAATATCTCGCGAACACGCTGGCGCACCTGCAGGCGCTCGGCGTGCACGATCCTCATCTCTCGCGTATCTACGACATGGTGCGCGCTCGCACTGGCCAGTGATACGCGGGACCTTGTCCCGGCGGGTATTGACCCCCATGTTAGACTCGCTTCGTGAAGTCGGCCAGGCAGCCGCTGCGCGCCTCGTGCGCGGAGAGGAAAGTCCGGGCTCCACAGGGTAGGGTGGCGGCTAACGACCGCCCGTCGCGAGACGAGGAATAGGGCCACAGAGACGAGTCTCGTCGCTCGGACTTCGCCGCCGCAAGGCGGCAAAGTCCTTTAATGGTAGGGTGGGCACGCGAGTGCCTCCCTGGATAGCAGGGTCGGCATGCAAGTGTCTCCCTGCTATGTCGGCGAGGGCACTGTTGCGACGCAAGTCGCTACGGCGCACTCGTCGGCCGTTGGGCGACGAGGGTGAAACGCGGCAACCTCCACCCGGAGCAACACCAAATAGGCAAGCGATGACGCGACCCGCCGAGCTTGCGGGTAGGTGGCTTGAGCCTGGGAGCAATTCCAGGCCTAGAGGAATGGCTGTCAGGGGCTGCGGCCTCGCACAGAACCCGGCTTATCGGCCGACTTCACGATTTTCCCTTCCGCGCGCCGTTCGACGCGCGCGCTTCCTGCCGTAATTGGCTGATTTCTAAGCCTAAAACTTAAAGAATCACTTGTAGTACCCGCTTTAACCATCTGTTTTGGTTGGTCTTTCCAATATGCGTAATTTTTCTAAATATGCCGCTTGAGTTAATCGGCATAAGTCATTGTCGCAAAAAAAGAAACACCCTTGACCGTTAAACCCGTTTTCAATATAGTGGGAGAAAGTGGCGGAAAGTGGGACAACGGGGCGTACCGGTCCCAAATAGTGGGTATTGGCGGCGTGCGGGCAAGAGGGGAGTCGGGTCGGCCATGTTTCGTGGCATTGCGCAGCTCAATCTGGATAGCAAGGGGCGTCTTGCCGTGCCTGCACGGCACCGCGACGTCCTGCTGGAGCGTTGCGCGGGCCACCTCGTCATCACGGCAGACGCCGATCGCTGCCTGCTCGTCTATCCGCTCCCCGACTGGGAGCTGATCCAGCAAAAGCTCGAAGGGCTGTCGAACCTCGACCCGCGCGTGCGCGATTTGCAGCGCCGGCTCATCGGTTTCGCAGTCGACGTGGAGATGGACGGCTCCGGACGGGTATTGATCGCGCCTGCGCTGCGACAGTACGCGCAGCTCGAGAAGAACGTGGTGCTGGTGGGGCAAGGCAAGAAATTCGAATTGTGGAACCAGGATACGTGGGATCAGCTCATCGCGCGCAGCGCGGGCTTCGCGGAAGGGCTGCCAGCGGAGCTGGAGGGCTTCTCGTTGTGAGCGCGGGCTCACACCGGACGGTACTCCTGGAAGAAGCGGTAGACGGGTTGAACGTACGCGCAGACGGCATTTATGTCGATGGCACGTACGGGCGTGGCGGACACAGCCGGCTGATACTCGATCGGCTCGGCGCGGCGGGGCGACTGGTCGCGTTGGATCGCGATCCGGCGGCGGTGGAGGAAGGCAGGAAGGTGCGCGATGCGCGCTTCACGATCCTCCATGGCGCATTCAGCAGAGTGCGCGCTCTGCTGGAGCGCGAGGGCGTGACGCGCGTCGACGGCGTACTGCTGGACCTCGGCGTTTCCTCGCCGCAGCTCGACGAGGCCAAGCGCGGTTTCAGCTTTCGCCACGATGCGCCGCTCGACATGCGCATGGACACGAGCAGTGGGATGACGGCGGCTGATTGGCTCGCGACCGCTAGCGCGAGCGAGATACGGGAGGTGATCAGAAACTATGGCGAAGAACGGTTTGCTAAACAGATTGCAGCAGCGATTGTTAAGGCTAGGGCGAGCGAACCTCTACGAACCACAGGACAACTTGCCGCGCTCGTTGCAGAGGCCGTTCCCACGCGCGAGCCACGGCAGGACCCGGCGACGCGTACGTTTCA
>JBLNBW010000288.1:0-7021 GCA_050260255.1 Rhodospirillaceae bacterium
TCGTGCAGTTGCGCCGCTGAGCACGCGGCGGTGCGCTCCTCGCCGATCACCACGGATGCGGCGCCGGCGCAGAGTTCGCCCACCGTTTCGAGCGGCAGACCCTGCGTGAGCGCGAGCGCCATCATGGCGACGTAGGTGTCGCCGGCGCCGGCGCTGCAGCGCACGAGCCCCGGCCGCGCAAAAAAGCGCTGCGGCCGAGCGCCGCGCCGCGCAAGCACCGCGCCGTCGCCGTCCAGCGTGATGGCGGCGATATCGGCTCCCGTGCGCCGCAAGATGGACGGCGCGCGGCGCATTGCCAGCTCTGCACGATCGATATCGGGTGGTGTGCCGGCCATGCCGATCAGTGCCTGGAACTCCTCGAAGTTCGGCTTTACGGCCGTCGGCCGCGCGTTGCGGAACGCCGTCAGGCGATGACGTGAATCGATCACCAGCGTGCGCGGATGTTGCGATTGCAGTGCGGCGAGCGCTGCGATCACGCGCGGCGTGACAGCGCCATAGCCGTAGTCGGCGACGATCACCGCATCGGCGAGACGATACGACGCCGATAATAGCTCGAGCAGCTGCTGCTCGGCATCGCGGCCGACGGGCCCGGTGTCCCCGCAGTCGAAGGACAGGAGCAATTGCGATTCGGCGACGACACGATGCTTCGCGCGGGTGCGCCGTCCGCGCTCCATGGCGACATGACCGGTATGCACGTTTTGCTTTTCGAGCGCCTCGCTCAGTCTACGTCCCTCATCGTCGTCGCCGACCACGGTGAGAAAGTCGGTGCGGCCAGCAAGCGCGGCGATGTTGCGCGCCGTGTTCGCTGCGCCGCCCGCGAGATCGACGCGCCGGGAGATGGTCACGTTCGGCACCGGCGCCTCGCGGCAGAAGCGCAGCGCCGAGCCTTCGAAATAGCTGTCGAGTATCGCGTCACCGACGATGAGAACGCGCGTGCGTTTGCATGCATCGATGAGGCGCGCAATGTCAGCGAGCACGGAAACTCCCCCGTGAGTGGCACTTGTGAGAACTCTGTGCGCCGCGAGGAAATGAGCCGGACGGCGCGATGTGCACGAGGAGCAAGCGATGTGCCGCCGAGTTACTGCACGGCAACGCGCGCGTCCGCGACTGCCGACGGTATCCGCGACGATGGCGAAGCGCTGCAGGGAAGCGGCAAGGGCGCGTAGAGCGTCATCTTGCCGTATACAGGAGAACCGGACGCGACAGCGGCCTCTTTCGGGCAAACGCGCCGCGCGGGAAAGACGCGTAAAAAGATTTGGGAAGCGGCAGGATGCCGCTCCCCCGCGCCACGGGAGCGCTGTGCATCAGTGCGGCCGATCGGCCGCCATCTGTATGCCCGGCTCTCGCCAGCGGAACTGGACCGTTTTCTGGCTGTTGCCCACCGTCACTTTGCGGCTTTCGCTTTTTCCGTCATACGACGCCTTGACGGTGTAGCTGCCGCGCGGCAGATCGACGAACATCCACGGGCCCTGGGAGACGGCGTCCACGACGACGTTTCCTTTGGCGTCCGTCACCTGCACCGGGACGTCGGCGAGGTATGCGCCCTTCTCGCTGGTGAATACCAGCTTGAGCCCGTAGCCGTGCGCCTGCTGCGCGAGTTGCTCCCGTGCGCCCTGGCCCACGCCGCCAGAGAGTACCTGCGCGCTGCCGGAGCTCGCTGCCATCGCCGCACCTGCCACCGCCAGCGCAAGGGGCATCAACAGGCCATATATCCATCGCTGTTTCATGGTTGCCTCCTTCCTCTCGTATCGCCACCTCTCGGGCGGCGCACACTCTTGGGACATTGGGAGCCGCGGCGGTGTTCCGTATCGGCTGAGCCAGCCGGTGTGCAAATTGCACCGCCAAGGTTTTCAACCGTGGAGAGAGCGATGCGATCCAAGGTGCTCAACGACGCAGACGAGCGTACGTTTGCGCTGATCTTCGAGACCGGCGAGGAGCCGATGAGCCTGCTCACGCGATTCGCCGAGGATCACGAGATCACCGCCGCCCGCTTCACCGCGATAGGCGCGTTCAGCGACGCGACCATCGCCTATTTCGACTGGGACGCGAAGGACTACCGCAGGATCCCGATCGACGAGCAGGTCGAAGTGCTGTCCCTGATCGGCGATGTCGCTCTCGACGGCGCTACGCCGAAAGTCCACGCGCACGTCGTTCTCGGCACGCGCGAGGGACACGCACGCGGCGGGCACCTCATGGAGGCGCACGTACGGCCGACCCTCGAGGTGATGCTCGAAGAATCGCCGCGCCATTTGAAGCGCGTGTACGACGCGGCGGCCGGCCTCGCGCTGATCCGTATCGAGGAGTAACCCTCCGACTTCTGCTCCATTTCACTTCCTCGGCGCGACGATTCCCCGCCCGCAATAAAAAGCGCTTTGATCGACCGCGCGGTGTTGCCGGATCAGTGGGCACTGAAGTCGCTTCCCGTATACGTCATCGCTTTTCGCGGAGCGCCGGATGAAAAAGACTGTCCGCCTTGGACGCGTGAACTGCCATGCTCCGACGGCGTTGGCGGCCCGTCTGCTTATCCGTGTGCCGTGCGCGCGGTACTGGGTAACGCCACCGCACGACTTGGAGCGCTTCCCGCGCAGCGCCGTTGAAGCGGGACGAACGAGGATTTCGAGACTATGAATCGCGAATTGGAGCACGGTCTTATCGTCACCACCGGCGATGCGACGGTCGTGATCGCCGCAAAGCTCATGCGCCAATACGATGTCGGCTTGCTCGCTGTGCTGGACGGTACGGCGCCGGATATGCGTAAGTTCTCCGGTCTGGTGACGGACCGCGATCTCGTGACCGAAGTGACGGCCCTCGAGCTCGATCCTGGAACGATCACCGTCGGGGACCTGGTGCAAAACGGTCTGACCGGGCACCGGGCACAGGGCGAGGTGCGCCAGGCCTTCCACGAGCTCAATGCCCGCGGCATACGCGACGTGCGGGTCGCGCGCAACGGCGAAGTCACCGGTGTGATCGAAGTGGCCGAAGTATTGATCGCGCTCGGCGAAGCTTGAGCGACCATCGCGAGCTCAGGCGGCCGCGCCACGGTCATCGCGGCGAGCGCGGGAACGCGACGCGCTCACTCACCGCCGACGCTCCTGAATGGCGCGGCCTCGATGTAGATCTTCTTGATCTCCGGGTGCCGCGCCCGGATGCGGTCTTCGAGCTTGACCACGCTTGCGGCGAGCGCTGCGGCATCCAGACGCGGGCGGAATCGCAATTCCAGATTGAGCAGAACTTCGTCCGGACCGAGATGCATGGTGAGGAGTTGACGCACGTCCGAGACGTCGGTGTCATCCGACACGAGCTTGCGGATGTCGCGCACGATCGCCGGATCTGCTGCTTCGCCGACAAGCAATCCGCGACTCTCGTTCGCCAGAAACACGGCAACCCCCATGAGCATCACGCCGATCATCATCGATGCGATGCCGTCGTAATAGGGATGGTCGAACACTTCCCCGAGATAGATGCCGCCGAACGCGATCGCGACGCCGAGCAATGCGGCCGTATCCTCCAGGAGCACGGTGAACACTGCCGGATCCTTGCTGTGCCGTATGGTGTGCCACAAGGTCTCCTCCGGCGCCTGCTCGGCGCGCACTTCCCGCAGCGCGATCCACCAGCTCACCGACTCGAAGACAAAAGCGGCCGCGAGAACGCCATACGCCCAGACCGGCGAGACTATCGGCTCGGGATGCTGCAGATGGGCTATGCCCTCGTAAAATGCCATTCCGCCGCCGATGCCGAAGATGAGGACCGCGACGATGAGACTCCAGAAATAGAGTTCTTTGCCGTGCCCGAAGGGATGGTTCTCGTCCGCCGGACGTCGGCTTTTGCGCAACCCGAGCATGAGCAGGCCCTGGTTGCCGGTATCGACGAGCGAGTGGATGCCTTCCGACAGCATGGCGGAGCTGCCGGTAGATACCGCAGCGACGAACTTCGTCACGCCGATGGCGAGATTCGCGGCAAGTGCGGCAGCGACCACCTTGCCGCGGGATTTTCCGGCAGCCATGATCGCCTGTGGCACGCACGCCGCGTACCCGTGATTCGGCGTAATGCGCGCCGAAGCTACTCCTTGCCGAGCAGCAGAGCGAGCGGTGTCGACTGGCCGCTCTTGTCGCCGGCTTTCATGTGCTGCAGCAATGCGAGCAGGCTGCGGTCGAGCTGCACCAGCGTCTTGTGCGGCAGCCGGTGCAGCGCTTCCGGCAATATGCCGCGCGCAGGTCGTGGCGCACGTTTGAGAAGCGCAGCCCCTTTCTTCGTCAGCGCGAGCGTCACCACGCGTCGATCCTCCGGAGAGCGGCTTCGTGTGACGAGCCCGCTTTTCACCAGCTTGTCGAGCAGGTTGCTCGCGGTCGATTGATGCATCGCGAGCGCGGTGCCGAGCTCCGATACCCGCATGTCGTTTGCGCGGCTGATTTCCCAGAGGGCCCATAGGTGGGCGCCGTTCACGCCGCACTCCTGTTCTATCCACCGGTAATGCCGCTTGGCGGAATTGACGATCATCCGGAACTTCATGAGCACCGTGAGCGGTGAGATCCTCTCGTCCCTGCGCTGCGATGCTGCCGTCCTTCTCATTGATCTCCCTGGTGCGATGGCGGCCGCTTGACATCCCGACGAGCGTGCCGGCAATATATTTTCACAAAAGTAACATAACGAATACGAGGAGGAGGTTATCGTAGACGGCAGGTAGGGGCAGCAGTCGCTTGGCAGCAAGCAAGCGTTGTCCACCGGGCCGGCAACCTGGTGGATTTTTTTTGTCTCGTTCCCTTCGCTCCAGACATCCGGTCGCGCCGGGGTGCATCCGCAGTTCCGCGTTAGCGGTTTATCGCGGTTTCGCCGCAGCGATCACACCTTCGGTTTTGCTTGACAGCGCCGATGACCTTGCGGAAATATGGGCGCGTTCGACGGCGGCGCGGGTGGAAGTGTGGGCCGCGCGATGACAAGCGCGTGAAACTTCGCCTGTCGCGTCGCGTCTAACTACCACCGCCGCATCCGGCATTCCGCGGCGGGCAGTACTTAAATAAATACGAGGAGGATTTATGGAACGCGCTTCGTTCAACCCCGTACTCGCCATTCGTACACCGGTTTCCGGTTTCGATCCTCCACACTCCTGATCGTCTTCTGGTTCAGCGTCCGCCGCTCGCCCGGCGCCCATGTGCACGCACGCCCATAGGGCTTGCGCCATATCCGGGTCCCCCGCCGGCGGTCGTACGCCCGTCATACATCGACATGCCCCATATCCGGCATGCGATGCGAGCGTCATCACCAGCGATACGGAGTGAGAACGATGAAGCAAAACAAGGTACGACTCGCCGCTTGCCTTGCGGCCGTTAGCTTTGCGTGCGCGGCTGCGGCCAGCGCCGCGGATCAAGCTTATCCCACGAGGCCGATACGTCTGCTCGTCCCTGCCGCGCCGGGCGGGACCACGGACGGCCTTGCACGCATCATGGGCGCAGGCCTTACCGACCTCCTGCACGAGCAGGTCGTGGTGGACAACCGGCCCAGCGCATCGGGCGTTCTCGCGGGTGAGCTTGCCGCGCACGCGGCACCCGATGGCTATACGATCTTTCTGCCGTATCACCAGCACACGGTGAATGCGGCGCTGATGAAGAAGCTGCCGTACCACCCGGTGAACGACTTCACGCCGATCACGCAGCTCACCGAGGCGGGACTGATGCTCGTGATCAATCCCAGCTCGCCGCCCAAGAACTTCAAGGAATTCATGGAGTGGACCAAGAACTATCAGGGACCGCTCAATTTCGGCTCGGCGGGCTTCGGCAGCGGAGGCCATCTCGCCGGCGAGCTCTACAAGCTCATGACGGGCGTGAAGGCCCAGCACATCGCGTACAAGGGCACCGGGCCGGCGCTCATCGATCTCATGGCGGGGCAGTACCAGTTTAACTTCGCCGGGCTCCTGGGCGCGGTGCCGCTCGTGCGTTCCGGCAAGCTGCGCGCGCTCGCCGTGACGAGCCCCAAGCGTGCGCCGGGGCTGGAGGACATTCCGACGGTGTCCGAGTCGGGCCTGCCGGGATTCCAGGTGGTCGGATGGTATGGCGTCATGGCGCCGCCCAAGCTGCCCAAGCCGCTGCTCAACACGCTGTACACGAGTCTCATCAAGGTCCTCAAGGACCCGGACACGCAGAAGCGCATCCTGACCGCGGGCGGCACGCCGGTCGGCAGCTCTCCGGAAGAGTTTCGCAAGTTCTGCTCGAAGACATGAAGAAGTGGGCCGACGTGGTGAAGCGAAGCGGCGCGAAAGTCGAGTGATGCGACGCGCCTCCCAAGGAGGGTGACGATGAAAACGGTCTTGCGCTCAATCTGCATCCTGTTGCTCGCGTGTGCAGCACCTGCGTTTCCCGCGTCGTATCCGGAGAAGCCCGTGCGAGTCGTCGTCGTGTTTCCGCCCGGCGGGTCGAACGACGTGACCGCGCGCATCGTGTTCAGGAAGATGTCCGATCTCACCGGTCAGCAGTTCGTCATCGACAACCGGGGCGGTGCCGCCGGCACGATAGGCACGGAGCTCGTGAAGCAGGCGCCGGCGGATGGCTACACGCTCATGGTGCAGTCGGCCACGCACGTCGCCAATCCGCATCTGTACAAGAAGCTTCCGTATGACGCGTTGAACGACTTCATCGGCGTCACGACGCTGGCGCGCCAGGTCGGCATGCTGGTCGTACATCCTTCGCTGCCGGTCAAGAGCGTGAAGGAGTTCATCCAGCTCGCGAAAAAGCGACCTGGCGAAATCATCTACGGCTCGGCCGGCAACGGCAGCTACGTGCATCTCACCATGGCGCTCTTCGCGCACATGGCGGACATCAAGATGATCCACGTGCCGTACAAGGGCGGCGGCCCGTCCGGCGCTGCAATCGTCGCAGGCGAAACGCAGGCGATGATCGCGACCATAGGCTCCCTGTACCCGCACATCAAGGCAAACCGCGTGCGGCCGCTCGGGGTGACCTCTGAAAAACCGGTCACTCAGTTTCCGGACGTGCCGGCCATTGGCGAGACGGTGCCGGGATACGAATTT
>JBLNBW010000289.1:0-13012 GCA_050260255.1 Rhodospirillaceae bacterium
GTTACGCAACAGACGGGAAGCCGTACTACTGCCCGTAAATGTATATGCGCCCGGGCCGTTGGCGATCCGTGGCCTTGCAGTGTCTCACCGGTTGGACGCTTTGGGAAGCCGGAAGGTGATATCGATGATCCGGGCTTTTTCGCTTTCAGCCACTCGAAGCAAGGCCGCGACAAAACGCCGCCGGGTTGGCCTCATCTTGCTGACGCCTCGCCATTGCCACGGTGTTCCGGCACGCCGCTTGCGCACCGCCCTGGCCGCGCGTGAAACGACCGCGTTGTCTACGATCCGCGGAGCCACTGAACGTCCGAGGCTACGTCAGTGCGAAGGCGGCCACCACGATGCTCAGCAATGCGATGTCGACCGAGAAAACGGCCAAGAGCGCAGCGAACACAAAAAATACAGCGGGCCTGTCCGGATGCAGATCGAGGAGGAACAGCCCATCGCAGACCACCACCGCCGCGTAGGACGAGCGGGCAGCGCGCGACCAGAAGTGGCCATCGCGGAAGGACTGCAGTGCGCGGGCATCCATCGGCGATTCCTGACCGCAGCGCCAGCCGATTACCGCGCGCGCCAGCCAGCCGAGGCCGATGCAATAGGTAAGGGCGACGGACCAGCCGAGCGACACGCCGGCCGTGTGTCCGCTGTAGAGCCACGCTGCACCGAATGCCGTCAGCAGCAGGGCGAGGGGACGCGCAACTGCACGCCATTCGCTGCGCTCCGTAACTGACGACGGTTCCATACGCCTTCCCCACACGGCCGGTCTCGCCGCTGCCGAGGGTGCAAGGCGCATGCCGCGCGTTAGCCGCGCAGCGGCGTCAGTTCGCCTTGATGCCGAGCTCGCGGATTACTTTGCCCCAGCGCTGATATTCGCTGCGGACGAATTGCGCCGCGGCTTCCGGCGGCGCACCCACGATTTCCGTGATGCCGGCGGCACGCAAGCGGTCCTGCACGTCGCGCACCTTGAGTGCTTTCTCGAACTCGGCATGAATGCGCTGTATGACGGCGTCCGGCGTCTTCGATGGCGCGAACACCACGTACCACGTCATCACCGAGTAACCTTTGACGCCCGCTTCGTCGAGCGTCGGGATGTCGGGCGCGTTCGGCGAGCGCTTGATTCCGGTCTGACCGAGCGCGCGAACACGTCCCGCACGCACCTGCGGCAGCGTCTCGGGCATGGGCAGCGTGACGAATTCGAGCTGACCGCCGATTACGTCGTGCAGCGCCTGCGGTCCGCCCTTGTAGGGTACGTGCACCATTTTGAGCCCGGCCATCATGCCCAGCACCTCGCTCGCGAGATGCGACGAGCTGCCGGTGCCCGAGCTCGCAAAGCGGACGCCGCCCGGGTGGGAGCGTGCAAGCTTGATGAAGTCGGAGAGCGAGCGCACCGGCAGCGCATTGTTCGCGACAACCAGCAGCGGCGCTTCACCGATGTGGGTGATGGCCGTGAAGTCCTCGATGCGATAGTTCACCCTCGAGAACAGCGTCGGATTGATCGCGATGCCCACCGGGCTGTAGAGCAGCGTGTAGCCATCGGGCTCCGCTTTAGCGACGAACTCGAAGGCGATGTTTCCGCCCGCGCCGGGCTTGTTGTCCGCAATGAAGTTCTGCCCGGTGTTTTCGCCCATCTTCTGGCTCAATATGCGCGCGGTCGTGTCCGAGCCGCCGCCGGGGGTGAACGGAATCACGATGCGCACAGGACGCGCGGGCCAGTTCTGCGCCGCTGCAAAAAGAGGTGCAAGCATCAGCAGCGCGCACGCCGTGCGGATAACGCGGTTCATGTCTCCTCCCTCGATGGTGTTTGAAGTGTTTTTTCTCGGTCCGGCTCAAGGAATCCTGATCACGACTTTGCCAAGCAGCGCGTTGCGCTCGACGTAGGCTTTCGCCGCTGCCGTCTCCTCGAAGTCGAAAACGCGATCGATGACCGGGACGATTCGCCCGTCCGCGAGCGCAGGCAACAGCTCGCGCTCGAATCCGCGCTGCGCGGTGGCGCGCTGCGCGGTGGAAAGTGGCGCGTTCGACACGCCGAAGATCTGGAGTCGCTTGCCGTGCACCGATTCGAGATCCAGCCCCGCCTTCATGAGGCCGTCGACGTAGCCCACCACGGCAAGCCGGCCGAAATCGGCGAGCGACGCGATGCAGTCGGGAAACGCCGTGCCTCCGACGAGATTGACCGCGAGATCCACGCCTTTGCCATCGGTTGCCGCAACTGCTTCGTTCGCGAACCCTGCGCCGCGCGCTGGTATGCCCACGTCGAGGCCCATCGCTTTCAGCCGCGCGAGCTTTTCCGCCGAGCTCGAGACGCCGATCACGCGCGCACCGAGCATCTTCGCGGCCTGCAGGGCGGCGACACCTACGCCGGACGACGCGCCGGCGATGAGCAGCCATTCGCCGCCGCGCAAGCGGCCGAGCTGCATGACAGCTTCGTACGCGGTGATGTAAGCGACCGGTATGGCGGCCGCATGCTCGAAGGACATGCTCGCCGGCATCGGCGTGACCAACGTTGCGTCGGTCACGGCGTATTCGGCGAACGCGCCTTTTGCTCGCACCATGACGCGGTCACCAACCGCAAGATGCTTCACGCCTTCGCCGAGCGCATGAATGACACCTGCGCCGTCTACGCCGGCAGGACGGCCTGCGGCCGCGCTGTGGCGGCTGATGCTCGCCAGTATGTCGCCGCGATTGATGGAAGTCGCGTGCATGCGCACGACGACTTGTCCCGGTCCCGGACGGGGCACCGGGACTACCCGCGCTTCGAGCACAGTGCCTTGCTCGGTCTTGCTGATCCAGTACGACTTCATGTGCGCATGCTCCGTGGCCCAGGTAGGATGAGGCTGCGCACGATTGTAGGGGAGGCACGGGCGATACGCGAGCTCGCGCAACAGGCGTTCTCGGGTCGCTGCCGCTATCGTTTTACTGCGCGCGATTACCGGGTCACGCGCCGCCTATGCCTTCGATGACTTTACCGGAGCCGCCGCACGTCTCGCACGGCTTGCCCTCGACGGTGCCGCGCCCGCCGCAGCGCGGGCATAGATTTTCGCCGGTGCCCGGCGTGCCGGGCGGCGCCTGGTCGCCTGGATTCATGGTGCCGCTAACCGGTCTTTCGTCGGTCTTGCCCATGCGTCTCTCCACGTAAATAGCTCACCGTTGAAATCAACGTCCCGCAAGCGACGCGCCGGCTCGGGCTCGCCGCTTGCCGGTGTGTGACCCACCATGGGTCCGGAGTACGCTAACTGATACGCGCGGTGATATTCGATGTGGACGGCACGCTGGTCGATTCGACCGATTTTCATGTCGAAGCCTGGCAGCGGGCGTTTGCGCGCTACGGCAAGCACGTGACTCGTGAGGCGATACACGCGCAGATCGGAAAGGGCGGCGATCAACTGATGCCGGTATTCCTCGCGCCCGAAGAGCTGGAACGGCATGCACAAGCGCTCGAGCGGTATCGAGTCGAGCTCGTCCTGACAGAGTATCTTCCCCGCGTGCAGCCGTTTCCCGGCGTGCGGCGCTTGTTCGAGCGGATCAAGCGCAACGGCATGCGCATAGTCCTTGCCACGTCGGCGAAGGCAAAGGAACTCGAGTGTCACCTGCAGACGCTCGAAGTCCGAGACCTCATCGATGGCATGACCTCCGCCGACGATGCGCCACACTCGAAGCCCTGTCCGGACATCTTCCAGGCGGCGCTGGCGCTGGCGCATGATGTGCGGCCACAGGACGCGATCGTAGTCGGCGACACGCCGTACGATGCTCAGGCGGCGGGACGGGCCGGCATGCGGTGCATCGCGGTCTTGAGCGGCCATTTTCCCGAAGGCGAGCTGCGGGCGAGCGGCGCGATAGCGGTATACCGCGACGTAGCGGACTTGGGTGAGCACTACGATGCCACGCCGTTCGCGACGCCCCGTGTCGCAGATGCTGCGAACGACCCTGCGCAGCCCTGACGTGCCACGAGATATGAATGGCGGGACCGCGGCGTAACTTCCGAACGCGCTCCATCGAATTTCAAAGTGTGCCTGGCGCGCATTTCGCGTCGCCGGTTGGCGACCGCGGCGGGGCGTCTGCCGGTCACGGGACGCCGTGGCGACGGCCTCGAGTGCATGCGGGCGGGGCGCTATTTTACCCACCATGCCAATTTTGGCCGGGCCCGGCGGCACAAGCGGTGGCGGAACGCCGCGCTGATATCCGTAACGCGCCGCTGGCACGGCGTTTGCGAAACCGCGGAAAAGCGGGGCATGCGTCCCGCATCGAGACATATGCAAGCCTTAGCCAAACTCTACGAACTGCCGACTTTCTTCCGACGTGCCTGCGTATCGATGGCGCCGGCGCTGAAGTACGTCATCGCGCGTCGCCGCAATGCCGAGTCGGATTGCGAAGCATGGTCGCTCGATTGCGATCCCGGCGACAGCGCGTTTCGCGTCACCGACAAGCGGCGGCGATGGACGAAAGTCCGTCATTTCATGGACGTAGGCACGGCGCTGCGCCATGCGGAAGCAAACGATGGTGTCGTGTGGGAGCGCTACGTCGGCCCCACGGGCGAGGTGAACTGGTGGAGCCTCACCGACGAAGATTGCGAGGCTATCCTCGCCCGACCCGCCGACGAGCGTAAGCCCGTCGATGCCGGTTCTAAACCAGCGACCGCTGCATGGCCACATGAATCGCCCGGTCCGTAAATTCGAATCGCCTGCGGTATGACGTTTGCAAAGTCCGGCTGACACGGAGATCTGTGGGAGACCCTCATGTGCAGCGATGACGACGAGCCGGATTACGACATACCCAAGGAAGACAGGAACCGCAAAAGACCGCCGAAGCAGTGACGTGCGCGGCCGGTAGGCGGGTTGCTGCGCGGCTGCGGACGGAAGCACGGCGCCGTCCGGCACCGCTCTTCAACGGGCGAGCGCTCGCCCGAGATTGGCCATGACGTCGGCGAGATCGGTAAGCGCGTTGAACCGCGGCTGCGCTGCGACGCGCGGCGTGATAATCGTGTTCGGGCAGCCGAGCAAAGGATCGTCGGCACGTGCCGGCTCGTCGTAGAAAGCGTCGATACCGGCTGCGCCCAGCCGTCCTGATTGCAATGCTTCTAGCAGGGCTGTGCGATCGACGATCGCTGCGCGCGACACGTTGATGAGTATCGTCCCCTGCTTTACACGTGCGAGCTGTGCGGCTCCGATAAGTCCGCGCGTGGAGCTGTTGCTCGGCAGGGTAATGAAGACGACGTCGCTTCCTTCCAGCAATTCATCGAGTGTGCAGTAGCGAGCGTCGTACCGAGCCGCGTCCTCGGCGGGCAATGGCGTGCGCTGATGGTATGCGATGGTCATACCGAACGCCGCGGCCCGCAGCGCCACCTCCCGGCCTATTTCTCCGAGTCCCACGATGCCCGCGGTGCGGCCGTGCAACGTAAGCAGTCCGCCGATCCGTGCCCAGTTCGAATTGGGCGTGTAGCGCGTATCGAACATGCCGGGTGCATAGCCTGCGCCGCGCAACGCTTCCATGCTGACGAGACCGTTGATGGTCGTGAGCTTGCGCGCGAGAGCGAGCAGCAACGCCAACGCGTGCTCCGCGCACGCGATGTTGGCTCTGCGTCGCAGAGTGAAGACCGGTATGCGGCGCGCAGCGCAAGCCTGCACGTCGATGTTGCGCAGCACCGTCCCGTACTTCTGAACGACGCGAAGACGCGGGGCGCGGGCCAGTTCTTCGCTGCGTATCGGAAGCGACTCCGTCACGACGGCATCGGCGTCGGCGAGCGCCGCATTGAGCTCATCGGTGTCGTTCACCAGCCGTACTTCTGCGGGATAAAGCCCCGCGGCTCGTGCCCGCGCCGCTTCGAGCCAAGAGGCATAGTCGGTCATGTCGTGAGCCACGAACTCCCGGATCGCAGCGGTTTCGCGAGGGTCGTCCGCGGACGCGAGGAAGGCGCGCAGCAGGCGAGGGAAGGGGTCGTTTTCGACGACGACGACGGGGCGTTTGTGGTTGTTCATGGCGGGCCGCAATGTAACATGCCGCTCGGTTGCGGGGCGCTACTTGCGGTCTTCTTGCGCCCGGCGGACGTTCTTGCCCAGTATGCCGACGAGTATGAGTATGAATCCGGACACGCGCAGCACGTACACGTAGCCGCGAAGCTCGTTTTCCGTGCCCATGGCGAAGAGCGCCACCTGATTGAGCGCGAGCAGAGCAAAAGCGATGGCGAAGTACAGAAACAGGCGATCGGACGTGCGCTGCCAGAATCGCACGAAGTACGCCGTTGCCACCAGGAAAGACATCATCAGCGCGCCGGACAGAAAATCGATCAACATGGCGGCTCCTCTATTCCGATTCGAAGATGAAGCCGTAGAGCAGAAAAACCATGCCGACCAGCGCGGCGATGAGGCGCACCGGGCGCAGGTCGACTTCGGTGGGGTAGACGACGAGGTCGAAGAAGAGCGCCACGTTGTTGACGGTGAGGCCCACGAAGCAGAAGCCGCTCCACAGCAGCAATCGAAGCTTGGTTGCGACATAAGCTCGAAACAGGCACAGCGTGCATGCCAGGCTCGTCGCGATGGCGAGCAGGTACAGTGTGATGCGCGCGGTTTCCATGTCACCCCTTCCTGAACTTGAATGCGTCCGCAAACGAACGGATCTTCTTGTCCTTGAGCGCGTAGATCAGCCGCACCAGCGAGACCGGCCTTTCGTTGTAAGCCTTCTCCAGCGCTGCTATGACGGTCGCGGTGTCCGGGGGCGGCGGCAAATATGCGTACCTCCCGTCCGCCCGCTTCTCGACGACCCGACAGCCCGTGAAGCCGTTCAGATAGTCGCGAACGAGCGATTCACTCACGATATTGGGACGCAGCGACTGCGCGAGCTCGCCGGCGGTCCACAAACGCTCCGCGTTGCGTGCGAGAAGCAGCAGCAGCTCCACTGCCTCGATGCTGGGCGTGCAGAGCTGTATGAAATCGCAGAGATCGTCTGGGAAATCCGGATCGCGCATTCGAGGTATGCCGGCGCTTGGCGGCCGGTCTGGTGAGCGGGAGTGCGACCCGACGTTCCCGCCGTGTCGCTTCGTTCATCGTGTTCTAGCCGGCTCCATACCGTTGCTTTGAATCGACGCGCGTGGAATCCAGCACCTCGCGCAGCATGGCGAGTTCGGCCGGCTTGACGAGGTGATGGTCGAAGCCCGCACGGCGGGAAAGCTCGTAGTCGGCACTCTGTCCATAGCCGCTCAGCGCGACGATGAGGCAGTCCTGCGTTTCCTCGTGCGCGCGCAGCAGCTTGGCGACGTCGAAGCCGCTCATGCCGGGGAGGCCGATATCGAGAAGGATGGCGTCGGGCTTGAGCTCGCGCGCCATGCGCAGCGCCGACGGGCCGTCATGGCAGACATGAACGGTATGCCCTTCGCCGCGCAGCAGCGTGGCGATCGTCTCCGCCGAATCGACGTAATCGTCCACGATCAGGATAGAGCGTCGACCGTCCGGACCGAGTTCGCGCGACGCTCCCGCCTGGGGCGGCGGCTCTTCCATGGCGCGGGGCAGACGCACGATGAACTCGCTGCCTTTGCCCAGGCCGTCGCTCAACGCCCGCACCGTTCCACCATGCAGATCGACGATGCGCTGCACGATGGTGAGGCCCACGCCGAGGCCGCCCTGCGAGCGGTCGAGCGAGCGGTCCGCCTGTGTGAAGAGATCGAAGATCTTCGCGAGCATCTCCGGGCGTATGCCGACGCCGTTGTCGCGCACCGTGAAAACGACGTCGTCGTCCGCTGCTTGCGCCGATATGGAGATGCGTCCGCCGGGATCCGTGTACTTGGCGGCATTGTTCAGCAGATTCGAGAGCACCTGCGCGATGCGCGCTGCATCGCCGCGCAAGGTGAGCGGACGTGCCGGCGGATGCACCGAGAGCTCGTGGTGGCGATCGCCGATGACCGTAGAGCAGGTCTCCACTGCCATGCTCAGGACAGCGGCGACGTCTACGCGCTCGGACTTGAGCGTGATCTGACCCTGAGTGATCCGTGCGACGTCGAGCAGATCGTCCACGAGGCGCACCAGCTGGCGGCTTTGCCGTTCTAGGACGCGCGTCGCCCATGAGAGCCGTGCCGGATCCGGATGCGGCGCATCGAGTAGTTGCACTGCGTTGCGTATCGGCGCAAGCGGATTACGCAGCTCGTGCGCAAGCATTGCAAGAAACTCGTTTTTGCGCTGGTCCTGTTCCTGGATGCGCGCGTACAGCATGCAGTTGTCGAGCGATATCGCGACGCGTCCCGCGAGATCGCCGGCGAGCTCGAGGGTGAGCGTGTCGAACGTGCGGTCCGGGGACGCCATGCCGAGCAGCAGCGTGCCAAGCGTGCGTCCGCGCGCGAGCAATGGCAGCACGGCGATGCGGCGTAGCGCGAGCGGTGGCTCGGGAGTGTAGCCTTCTTGCGCCGGCCGCCGGTCGTGAATGAGAGTCGTGGTTCCTTCGATGTCATCGACGAGTCGCGTCTCCCCCGATGACAATGCTTCGGAGATCGCCTGGACCAGCACCCGATCGTCGATCTTGTCCAGCACGCTGTCGTGGCAGTGGTGAGCATCGTCGGGGTCCACCCAGCTTACCGCCACGAAAGGCGTCTCGCCATCCTGCTGACCGAGCGCAATCCCGCCGAGATCGGCGAGAAACGGAACCACGAAGCGCGCAAGCGATTTGGCTGTCGTATCGACATCGAGAGAGCTGGACAGCAGATGGCTCGCTTCGGCAAGGAACGCCGAGCGGCGGCGCGATTCCTCTGCCGCAGCACGCGCCGCCTGCTCGTGCGCAAGCGCCACGCGGTTCTCCGCCTCGCGTTCGACCTGGCGCTGCATTTGGTGAAGCTGTACGAACACCTTCACCTTGGTGCGCAGCACTTCGGGCATGACCGGCGTCATGATGTAGTCGACCGCGCCCAGAGAATAGCCTTTCGCCGTGTGCATCTCCTCGATGTACGCCGTGAGGAAGATGATGGGCGTGTGCATGGTCTTGCGGCGCTGCCGGATGTAACCCGCCGTCTCGAGGCCGTCCATGCCGGGCATGTTGACGTCGAGCAGGATCACCGCGAACTCCTGCTTGAGCAGCATCTTCAGCGCCTCTTCGCCGGAATGCACGGCGACGATATTCTGGCCCAGCTCTTCGAGCATGGAGCGCAGGACGAGGATGTTCTCCGTCCGATCGTCGACGACCAGGATGCTGCTCTTGTCCTGGCTGTCGATTTGCGAGTGCGATGTCGCAGACACGATGGGTGCGCTGAAGTCGGGGCGATCCATGACCGGGTTGTTCACCGCTGCAGCCACAGGCGTAGCGATGAGAGGAGCTGTTCGGTGTCGACGGGCTTGGAGAGGTAGTCCCACGCTCCGGCCTCGAGGCAGCGATCGCGGTCGCCCTTCATTGCTTTTGCCGTCACGGCGATGATCGGCAGGTCCTTGCACGCCGGAATCTTGCGCATCTCGCGCGTCGTATCGAGCCCGTCCATCTCCGGCATCATGATGTCCATCAGCACGACGTCGACGTCGACGTTGTTCTGCAGCAGGTCGATGGCGTCTCGGCCATTCTCGGCGGCGTGGATCTTCATGCCGTATTCCTCCAGCACCGAAGACAGGGCGAAGATGTTGCGCACGTCGTCGTCGACGATCAGGACCTGCTTGTCGATCAGCACCTTGTTCGATTCATACATGTCCTCGAGCATGCGGCGCTGGTTCTTGGGCAGCTGCGCGGCATTCCGATGCAACACGAGCGTCGTCTGATCGAGCAGCCGCTCGGGCGAATGAGCCCAGTGCACGCGATGGCGCCGGCCCACGTGCTGCGGCATATCGGCGTTCACCTGCGCGTCGCCGAACACCACCAGCGGGATCGGGAAGTCGGCCGAATTGCCGGCGAGCTCCTCGACGAGCAATCGCACTTCCGCAACTGCCTGCGCGTTCGTGATGACGCAGTCGGGGCGCTGCTGGCGTATCGCTGTCAGCACTTCCTCCCGGTTGGCGACCCGCGTCACTTTGAGGTCCTCGGCGCCGTCTATGCATTCCTCGACCAACTGCAGGCGATCCGGATCGGACTCGAGCAGCAGGACATGCTTGCGCTTGCGTTGCGTGTAGTCCATGAGCCCGTCGAGCATGCGATCGAGCAGCAGCGCGCTCGGTATGGGCTTCGACAGAAAGTTGAATGCGCCCGACGCGAGTGCGCGCTCCCGCGCCTCTTCCGTCGAGATGACGCACACCGGTACGTGACGGTGGGTCATGTCGTTCTTCAGCCGCTCCAGCACACGCCAGCCTTCGATGTCCGGCAGGAAGATGTCGAGCGTGATCGCGCAGGGCGAATAGTCGCGCGCCATCGCGAGCGCGGCAGCACCCAGCGACGTGACCAGTCCTTTGAACCCTTTGGCGCGCGCCGCGTCGAGCAGAAAGCGTGAGAATGCGAGATCGTTTTCGACGATCAGCAGCACGCGATCGCCCGGGGCGATGTTGTCCCGGTCGTCGCCCGCTTCGTTGACGAGCACAGGCTCTTCGGCCGTCTCGGTGGCGGCGGCCGGCGCTTCCACCGGCACGCGGGCCTGCGCTTCCGCGCTCGCACGGCTGGCGGCGTACTTCGCCGTCTGGATCGCGTTGTTCGCGATCGCCGCCGCATCCTGCACCGCGCCGCGGCGCGTGGTCCGCGGGCCGAGCATTACCCTCGGCAGATAGAGCGTGAACGTGCTGCCGCGATTCGGCACGCTGGTCAGCCGGATTTCGCCACCCAGCAATCGAGCCAGCTCCCGGCTGATGGCAAGGCCGAGACCGGTGCCGCCGTACTTGCGGCTGGTGGAGCCGTCCGCCTGCTGGAACGCCTCGAATATGATCTGCTGCTTGTCGGGCGAGATGCCGATGCCGGTGTCGGACACCGAGAAGGCAACCACCTCGCCGGCACGGTTGAGCTCGTCGTTCTCCACGTTCCAGCCCGCATTCACCGGCTCGACGGTGAGCGTGACCTGGCCCGTGTGCGTGAACTTGAAGGCGTTCGACAGCAGGTTCTTGATGATCTGCTGCAGGCGCTTCGCGTCGGTGAAGATGGACTTCGACAGCCGCTCGTCCATGCGGATGAGGAAGTCCAAATTCTTCGATTCCGCGACGTGGCGGAAATTGCGCTCGACGTAGCGCTCGAGCTCGTCCATCGGCAGCTCGCCGATATCGACCACCACCGTGCCCGACTCGATCTTGGAGAGGTCCAGAATGTCGTTGATGAGCATCAGCAGGTCGTTGCCGGACGAGTGTATCGTCTTCGCGAACTCCACCTGCTTGGGCGTGAGGTTGCCCGTCTGGTTGGCGCACAGCTGGTCGGAGAGGATCAGCAGGCTGTTGAGCGGCGTGCGCAGCTCGTGCGACATGTTCGCGAGGAACTCCGACTTGTACTTGGACGTGAGCGCGAGCTGCTGCGCCTTGTCTTCCAGCGCCTGACGCGCCTGCTCAACCTCGGCGTTCTTGCGCTCCACCTCCTGGTTCTGGTGCGCCAGCAGACGCGCTTTCTCCTGCAGCTCCTGGTTGGTCTGCTGCAGCTCTTCCTGACGGCTGCCGAGCTCCTGCGCGAGCGATTGCGACTGCTTGAGGAGCTCTTCCGTGCGCATGTTCGCTTCGATGGTGTTGATCACGATACCGATCGATTCCATCAGCTGCTCGAGGAACGCCTGGTGAGTCTGGCTGAAGCCCTCGAACGATGCGAGCTCCAGCACCCCTTTCAACTGTCCCTCGAACACGACGGGCAGCACGAGGATGCTCCGGGGCGGGGCGGAGCCCAGTCCCGAGGCGATGCGGATGTAGTCCGGCGGCACGTTGGAGAGCAGTATCTTCTGCTTGTTGATGGCGCATTGACCGATCAAGCCCTGACCCAGTGCAAGACGCTTGCCGAGAGCCGATTCGCCTTCGGAGGCGTAGCTCGCGAGCAGCCTCAGCTGTGGCGCGTCGTAGTTCGAGTCGAGCACGTAGAACTCGGCTTGCTGCGCGGCCACCACCGGCGCGAGCTCGGAAAGGATCAGCGCGCCCACCGTGTTGAGGTCTTTCTGGCCCTGCAGCATCCGGCTGAACTTGGCGAGGTTGGTCTTCAGCCAGTCCTGCTCGCGGTTCTTGTGCGTGGTGTCCTCGAGGTTGCGGATCATCTCGTTGATGGTGTCCTTCAGCGCCGCGACCTCGCCCTGCGCCTGCACCGTGATCGATCGCGTCAGGTCGCCCTGCGTCACCGCCGTCGCCACCTCGGCAATTGCGCGCACCTGCGTAGTCAGGTTTTCTGCCAGCTGGTTCACGTTTTCGGTGAGGGCTTTCCACGTGCCGGACGCACCCGGCACTTTGGCCTGGCCGCCGAGCTTGCCTTCCACGCCGACCTCGCGCGCCACGCTGGTCACCTGATCGGCGAAGGTTGCGAGCGTGTCGATCATGCTGTTGATGGTCTCCGCGAGCGCGGCGATCTCGCCCTTCGCTTCCACGGTGAGCTTTTGCTGGAGGTTGCCGTTCGCCACCGCCGTGACGACCTTCGCGATGCCGCGCACCTGGGAGGTGAGGTTGCCGGCCATGAAGTTGACCGAGTCGGTCAGGTCTTTCCATGTACCGGAGACGCCGCCCACCTGCGCCTGGCCGCCGAGACGGCCGTCGGTGCCCACCTCGCGCGCCACCCGCGTCACCTCCGCGGCGAAGGACGAGAGCTGGTCCACCATGGTGTTGATCGTGTTCTTGAGCTCAAGGATCTCGCCGCGCACGTCCACGGTGATCTTCTTGGAGAGGTCGCCCTTCGCCACCGCGGTCGTCACCTCGGCGATATTTCGCACCTGAGCGGTCAGGTTGGACGCCATCGAGTTCACGGAGTCGGTCAAGTCCTTCCACGTGCCCGCAACACCCTGCACGTCGGCCTGGCCGCCCAGCCGGCCTTCGGTGCCGACCTCACGGGCCACCCGGGTCACCTCGGCGGCGAATGACCGCAGCTGGTCCACCATGGTGTTGATGGTGTCCTTGAGCTCCAGGATCTCGCCTTTCACGTCCACCGTGATCTTCTTGGAGAGGTCGCCCTTCGCCACCGCGGTCGTCAC
>JBLNBW010000290.1:0-13358 GCA_050260255.1 Rhodospirillaceae bacterium
CATCGACACCCGTTGGTGCGATGCCGATGAACCGCCCTGCCGCGCGATCGAAATGCAGCCAGTCGGGTAGCGTGTCGCCGTCAAGCATCGCTGCATCGAGACGCACCACCGCGGTGGGGTCGGTGTGGGCGAACGCATCCGGCGGTATTCGGATATCGAACCCTTCGCCCGGCGCCACCACGACGTCGCGTACGCCGTGGTAGACGAACAGCGCCGCGATTCCCACGCTACCCACATCGTCTATCGACCAACCGGCGCCGCGTATCGTTGCACTGAGCACCGGCACGCGCACCACGGGGAACCCGCGCTCTGCATCGCCCGCGTTCCGTTGCGGCGCGCTCGCCGCAACCGCCGACACCGCGAACCGCTTACCCAGGTCGTACTCTCGGTTCGAAACATCGGTTCGCGTGCTGCGCGTCGCCTCGACCATGGGCCGCCGATCGACGGTCGATGTCCGAGGCGGCAACGGGTAATCCAGGAGCGGCCATACCGATGCACGGCTCGTCGATGCCGGCACGGGCGGTTGGTACTCGAACGGACGGATTTGCGGTGAGTCTGCGGGACCGACCAGCGGGAACCCGCCAGACGGCGGGGTCGGCGTCGCAGGACCCGCCGGCGCAGCGACGGCCGCGGCTGCAATGTTCACTGTCACAGTCCCGGTTTCCGCCGTGCCGCCCGATGTCGCGGTATAGATGAACGTATCCGTGCCGGCCCATCCGGCGTGCGGCGTATAGCGCACCGTGCCGTCGGCATCGAAGGTGACGGACCCGTGTGCCGCCGGTCCGACAGCGCTCAGCGCCGGCGCTCCCTGAAAGTCGTCGGCACTGGCTCCCCCAGATCCTGTAAGGACGTTCGCAACGACCGGCGTGTCCTGGACACCGCCCAACGTATCGTCCACGACATCAGCGACCGGCGTGATCGATACCGGGACACTCGTGGCGGTGGTGAGGCCCGTTGCATCGCTTGCTACGAGAGTCAGCGTGTCTTGACCGTTGTAGTCTGCCGCAGGCCTGTACGTGAGTGTGGCAAGCGCATGATTGATTTGCGCGGCATTACCGGCGAGCGTGAGGCTCGCGCTGCCGTTGGCGCCGCTGGCGAATGCGACGCCGGTACTCGTGTCCACCGTCAGTACGCCGTGGGTCACGGAGAGCGACAGCGAGGCGAGGTCTCGATCCACATCGGCGAGGATGATGCTGCCGATCGCAAGCGCTGCGTCTTCCGGCACCATCTGCGCACCCGGCACAACGATCGAGGGAGCATCCGGCACTCCGACCACCGAGATAGTGGATTGTAGTAATGGGCTCGACGCGTCGACACCGCCATGCGCTGTCCCGCCGTCATCGCGGATCCGCACTATCGTGAAATTGCGCGGACCCGGTGTCGGCGTATCCCGCGATGTGTTCTGGTACGTCATGCCTACGATGATCCCCTCAACCGTCTGAGGTGCGATCCGGGTGTCTGTCAGCGTGATCGTTGCCAAGGCGTTGCCGACCACCACCGAGTAGGCTAGGCCGTGGGCGGCCGTGATGCCCGTAGCGTCCGCGTCGAGCGCCATCGATGTGCCGTCGATGGTAACGCGTTCATGTGCGCCGTCCTTGAGCCCATTTACGCTGAGAACAAGCTCGCGTATAGCCTGCTCCGGCTCCCCTGTAGCCGCCGCTGCAGCGGCGAATATGGGCACCGGGTCGGCCAATGCACCGACGCCGGGTGCTTCGAAATAGGCGGAATCGAGCGGCGTGACAGTGATCGTCGGTGCGTCGTTGACCGGCGCGACCACCACACTGACGGTTCCTGCCTCCGTCGTTCCGCCGGCAACTACCGTGTACGCGAAGGTATCCGTACCGCTCCAGTCCGCCGGCGGCGTGTAGCGCACTGTACCGTCGGCATCGAAGCTTACCGTGCCGTAGACAGCCGGACCGACACCGCTCAGCACACGCGACCCGACAAAGCCGTCGGCGCCCGCTCCTCCCGTCCCGGTGAGCACATTGGCGACGACCACCGTATCTTCGTTGGTCGCAAGTGCATCGTTTACCACGTCCGCAACCGGCGTGACGGTGACCGCAACGCTGTCGCTCGCGGAAAGCCCGCTGCTATCGATCGCCACCACAGTGAGCGTGTCGACGCCGTTGTAGTCTGGCATCGCCCGATACGTCAGCGTCGCGAGCGTGGCGTTGATCTGGGACTGCGTCCCGGCCAGGGTGATCGAACCGGTGCCGTTTGCGCCGTCCAGAATGGACGCGCCGCTCGCTATCGTCATGTGTAGGGTACCGTGCGCGACGGAGAGCTGCACCGAAGCGAGATCGCCATCCGGATCGCTAACGTCGATCCCGTTCACCGCCCGCGCAGTATCTTCCGCAAAGCTTTGTCCGGCTGGTACCGCGATGATCGGCGCATCGTCGACCGCGAGGACGGTCACCGTGGATGAAATTGACAGCGCCGCCGTGTCGGCTCCGCCAAACGCCGTGCCGCCTCCGTCCCTGATCTGCGTAATTGTGAACACGCGTGCGCCAGGCGTCGGATCGTCGGCTTCGGCATTCCGGTACATGATGCCGTCGATAACAGCTTCCATTGCCGACGGCGTGATGCCAGCGCTCGTGAGCGATATCGTTGCGGTGCCATCGGTTACGGCGACCGTGTAGAAGAAGAAAGCATTGCCCGTGGTAAAGCCCGATCCCGGCTGCAACGCGATCGCAGTACCGTCCACGATGACATATTCCGACGCGCCGTCTGCAAGGCCGCTCACTGTAAAACTGAAACCCGTGAGTCCCTGATCCGATTCAACGGGCGTCACCGATGCGTTGCTGAATAGGGGAACGGCCGCGGCAACGGTATTGAGGCCTGCCGCTTCCGCGTAGCAGGGATCGAGCGGCGTCGCGGTCAACGTCGGTGCATCGTTGACCGCATTGACCGTGACCGTGATGGTTCCGGTCTCGGTACCGCCGCCAGCCGACACCGTATAAGTGAAGCGGTCCGTGCCGAACCAGTCGGCGTCCGGTGCGTATCGGATCGTCCCGTCGGATGAGAACGAAACGCTGCCGCGTGCCCCTGGCGTCACGCCGGTCAGCACCGCGCTGCCGGAAAACGTGTCGGCGCCCGCGCCGGCTGCGCCGTTCAGTACATTGGCAACGATTGCGGTGTCCTCGTTCGTGATCAACGCATCGTCGACGATATCGGGAATCGGCATGACGTCGATCGACACGGCGTCGGTCGTACGCAGCGCTGCGGCGTCCGTCGATGTAATCGTCAGCACGTCATTGCCGTTGTAGTCGGCATCCGCCTGGTACGTCAGCGTCGCAAGCGCCGCGTTGATTTGCGCCTCGGTGCCCGATAGCCTCACCATGGCGCTGCCGTTGGCGCCGCCGACCATCGATGCGCCGCCCGCGAGGCTCACGCTCAACGTACCGTGCGCGACCGAAAGCTCCGCGGTCGCAACATCGGCGTCCGGGTCTTCGACCGCAATGCCAACCAACGCGAGCGGCGTATCCTCGGCCACGAGTTGCGCATCCGGCACGGTATTGATCGGCGCGTCGTTCACCGCCTCGACCGTCACCGTCGATGCAAGCCCGAGGGTTGCGGTATCGGAACCGCCGTTCGCCGTTCCGCCATCGTCTTTTAGTGCAGTGATCACAACTCGACGTGCGCCGGGCGTCGGATGATCGGCGTTGATGTTCTGATATGCAATGCCGTCGATCACCGCTTCCATTGCCGTCGTCGCTATGCCGGAACTCGCGAGCGCCACGTTCGCGGTGCCATTCAACACGGTCACCACATAGGAGAAACCGTGATTCGCCGTGACGCCCGATCCGAAGTCCAGTGCGATGGCCGTCCCGTCTACCACGAGCCGCTCGGAGGCCCCGTCTTCGACGCCGCTTACGGTGAAAGTGATCCCGGCAATCGTCTGTCCCGCCTCCACCGTGCCGATCGCCGCATTGGTGAAGACGGCTACCGGCGATGCGATCGTGCCGACGCCCGCCGCCTCCGTATAGAACGGATCGAGGGCGGTGACGGTGAGCGTGGGCGCATCGTTTGCTGCGTTCACGATCACGTCGACCGTTCCGGTCTCGGTATTGCCCGCCGCCGAGACCGTGTAGGTAAAGCTGTCGGTGCCGCTCCAGTTCGAGTCCGGCGTGTATCGCACGGTGCCATCCGCGGCAAAGGTAACAGTGCCATGCGCGCCCTGCGTTACCGCCGTCAATGCAGCGCTGCCGGAAAAAGCATCCGCGCTTGCCCCGCCGCCCCCGGTGAGAACGTTCGCGACAGCCGGCGTATCCTCGTTGGTTGTCAGCGTGTCATGCACGACATCGGCGACCGGCGTGATGATCATGTCGACAGACTCCACGGCCGTGAGGCCACCGCCATCGAGCGCGGTGACGGTCAGCGTGTCGCTGCCGTTGTAGTCTGCACTCGCCTGGTAGGAAAGCGTTGCAAGCGCGGCATTGATCTGCGCCTCACTGCCGGAGAGCTTCACCAAGGCGCTGCCGTTCGCGCCGCCGGCGATGCTCGCGCCGCCGCTGACATCGACCGTCAGCGCGCCGTGCGCCACGGCGAGCTGCACCGAAGCGAGATCGGCATCCGGATCGCCGACGCCGATTCCGTTCACCGCCAGCGCAGTATCTTCCGAGACGGTTTGTCCGGCCGGGACCGCGACGATCGGTGCATCGTTGACGCCGTGCACTGTAACGGTCGATGAAGCGGAAAGCGTTGCCGTGTCGGAGCCGCCACTTGCCGTACCGCCATCGTCCTTGAGCTGCGTGATAGTGAACACGCGAGGCCCCGGCGTCGGATTATCGGCGTCGACGTTCTGGTATGTGATGCCGTCGATCACCGCTTCCATCGCGGCCGTAGTCATACCGACGCTCGTGAGCGCGATGGTCGCTGTGCCGCGAGCCAACGTCACCTCATACGAGAACCCGTGGTTCGCCGTGGTGCCCGACCCCGCTTCGAGCGCGATCGCGGTACCATCCACGATGACATGTTCCGACGCGCCGTCTGCGAGGCCGCGCACCGTGAACGTGAGGCCTGTAATCGTCTGGTCGGTCTCCACTGTGTCGATGACGGCATTGCTGAAGACCGGTACCGGCGGCGCCAAAGTGCCCAGTCCCGAGGCTTCCGTGTAATCCGGGTTGAGCGAACTCACGGTCAGTGTCGGGGCCTCGTTTGCCTTGACCGCCAAGGTGCTCGCGATATTGAGCGAGACCGTGTCGCTGCCGCCGTTCGCGGTGCCGCCGTTGTCGGTGAGGCTCGCGATCGTGAACACGCGGTCGCCGGCCACCATGTTGGCCGCTGTATACCGGTACTCGATGCCGGCAATGAGCGATTTCAGCGCCGCCGCGGTCAGGCCGCCTGCACTGGTCAACGTGACGGTACCGCTCGTTGCGCCCGCGTTTGCCATGTTGACGACGTAACCAATACCGCTCGCCGTCGTTCCGCTGACGTTGCGCCTGATCAGGAATTCGGTGCCATCGACGGCGAGCCGCTCGCC
Organism: Rhodospirillaceae bacterium; assembly: GCA_050260255.1. Lineage (GTDB taxonomy): Bacteria > Pseudomonadota > Gammaproteobacteria > Burkholderiales > SG8-41 > JAQGMV01. The sequence goes on from JBLNBW010000290.1 coordinate 5,483, forward strand.
GCTCTGCTGCGCGATACCGGCCACGTTGAGCACAATACGCGTGAAGCGCTGCCCGGCCTCGTCGGCGGGCCCTGTGCTCGCCTCGACGCCGGTGAAGAGAGCAGTCCCCGAGGCGCCTGCGACGTGGACGGCACCGGTGCCCGTCGCCGTGAGGCCCGGCTGATCGTTCACGGCGGTCAGCGTGATCGCCACCGTATCGTTGTCCGTGAACGGCGCGCTGGCGCTGTCCATGGATGTCACGGTGAGCGTATCGGTGCCGTTGTAATCGGCCGCGCCGCGATACGTCAAAGTGGCGAGCGCCGCGTTGAGTTGCGCCTGGGTCCCGGAGAGCTGCAATGTCGCGCTGCCGTTGGCGCCGCCAACCAGGCTTGCGCCGGCCGCGAGGCTTACGTTCAGCGTGCCGTGCGAGACACCGAGCTGCACCGAGGCGAGATTGCCGTCCGGGTCGGTTACGCTGATGCCAGCGATGGCGAGCGTCTGGTCTTCGAGAGCCGATTGCGATGCGGGCACCGTGTTGACCGGCGCATCGTCGACGGCTGTGACATTCACGGTCAATGCATACGTGTTCGCGCTGTACGTCGCGCCGTCGAAAACCTGAAACCCTATCGCGGCATACGCCGTTCCGTTCGCATCGGCGGCCGGAACGAACCGCACCCTGCCCGCCGCGATCTCGGAAACCGTAAAAACCTGGCCGACCGTCACCGCTCGCCAGATGCCCGCTGCATCGAGATATTGCAAGCCGCCGGCGGACGGCAAGGCCGTGATTTTCACCGCAGCGAGCGCGTCGTCCTCGGCATCGGCATAGCTGCCGAAATCACCGGGCGTCAACGTGCGCGCCGTGTCTTCTAACATGGTGATTGCGGTGTCGCTCGAGGTCGGCGGGTCATTGACGGCCACCAGCGCGACGGCAAAGTTGGCTGCCGCCGAGGCCGCCCCCAAAGAATCGCCGAGGCTGATGCTGAACGTGCGCGTGCCGGACGCGGGCGTGTCCGAGGCGTTGTTGTAACGCAGGGCATCGAGAAGCGCCTCCGCTTCGGCAAGAGTCATCGTCCCGCCGTCGGATCTCGCAAACGTCAGCGTGCTCGTTCCATTCGAGACGGTTGCCGTGACGGAGTACGTCACGCCGCCCAGCACCACGTTAGTGATCGGTGTGCCGTCCGCGAAATCGAGAGCGATCGACCCGCCCTCACTCGCGCCTGCGATACGGAGCTGCTCGGTCGCCGCGTTCCTGATGTCCGCCTCGCTGAACGCGACCGCGAGCGACTCGAAGGTCGTCGAATCCGGATCGCTGATCTGGGCCGCCGCATTCGTGCCCAGCGCAATGCTGTTCGCGCCTGTGTCCGTGCCCGACTGCTCGGTGAAGGTGCCGGTGCTTGTTGTAAGGGTGACGGTCGGCGCCTGGTTCGGCAACACCGTAAGCGCAATGGACACCGCATCGGTCTGCGCGCCGCCGGCGCCCGTTTGTCCGAGATCGTCCGCGGTGATGGAGAGCGTTGCCGAGCCCGTGTAGCCGCTCTCGGGGGTGTACACGAGCTCGTGTAATGCGGCATTGATGTCCGCCGGTGTACCGGTAAACGCCATTGCAGCCGTCGCGTTGGCGCCCGAGGTGAAGGTCAATCCGGAAAGGCCGGCGAGACTCACGGTCCCGTGCGTCGCCGACACCGTGATGCGGAGGGTAGCCGCATCGACGTCCGCCACACCGATGACGCCGCCGGCGAAGGTGTAGCCCGTCCCATACGAAACAGTCGCGCTCGATGGCGCATTCACGGCGGGCGCATCGTTTACGGCAGCGATGTTGAGCGCAGTGGTCCCAGTGGCGCTAGCGGTACCGTCGGACACTGTCGTCGTCAGCGTGCGGGTCGCGACGTTGTCGAGCGCCGGTGTATAACGGATGTTGCCTGCAGTCGTGAAATAGGCGTTGAGGTCTGCAGCGCTGCCGCTGAACGTCGTCGCTGTCGCAGTCCCGCCAAGGGTGATTCCGGTGCCTGAGCTCGCCGCTATCGTGCCGTCCGTGACGCTCAGCGTGACGGTCAAGCTGCTGCTGTCGATGTCCGCGAACGGCGTGCCGGTAAAGAGCACTTGCCCTGCGCTATCTTCCGTGTAGTCGAGCGATGCCGGAGCCGCGACCGTCGGTGCGTCATTCACGGGCGTAATGTTGAGCGTGATGGTGCTAGGCGAGATCGCGTACGCATTCCCGGTGGTGTCTCGGACGCTGAACGTGAATGTGCCGAGCGCGTTGCCGTTGACGTTGGCTGCCGGCACGAAATGGAGCGATCCGAGGTCGCTCACTGCTATCGTCTGTCCAGCGGAGAGTGCAGCCGCGCCGAGTTGCAGCGTGCCGGCGGCCGAAGACGGCAACGTGTCAATGCGCACCGCATTCAGCGTGTCGCCCGCGTCGCGATCGGCGTAGCCGAAATCGGCAGCGCTGAACGTGTAAGTCATGTCCTCGAACGTCGTCACCGTCTTGTCGCTGCCCTGGGGCGCATCCTGTGCCCCGTAGAAGCTGAACGTGAGCGTGACGGAAGTCGTCGTCTGTCCCGACTTCGCATCTATCCTGACCGTGCGGTTGAGCTCGTTTGCGGTGAGTCCCTGGATTGCCGCGCTGTCCGGCGTAAAAGTCCACGAGCCGGCGTTCGTCGTGCTGCCCTTGCCTATCGTTCCCGCAGAGAGACTCAGTGTGCCGAGAGTGACTGTCCCCGCGGAATTGGTGACCGCGATGGACGACACATAACCGCTGCCGTTCCATATGCCTTGGATCTTGTCGTTGTTGCCGCCGGTCTTCAGTGTTCCGGTCTGGCTCGGGAATGTCCCGTCATCGATCGACGTATCGACGTAGTCGAACGGACCTGGATTGGTTGTCGAAACGGAGAATTCCACGGCAACTGCACGACCGTCGATCTCCACGACACCATGGTCATTTTCCTGAGTGATGCGCTCATAATCCGCTTGGCCGATGGGTGCCGCGAGAGCACGATAAGAAAAGAGCTCGCCTTCGTCGCCAGGCGTGTCTATCCCCGCGTTGAGACGTTGATCGATGGCATGCCCGATTTCCTCGAGTACGACGAGTGCGCCTGCGTCGGCGGATGCGCACCGCGCAAGCCAGCCGGCGTTGATATAGATGCGCTCTGTGCCGTCCGCGCCGACCGGTGCGTAACACGCTGCATTGCCGTACAACACATCATCGGCCACCAGCTCTACTTTTACGCCCAGCGATCCGGATGCGATCTGTGTGCGCAACTGCTCGAGCGCATCGTCGTAAGCCGGATTCGCTGCGTTACGCCCGAACACATCCATCATCACCGAGCGATAGTCGGAGCTCTCGATCAGATCCGCGAGATGTTGCTCGGCCCATCTCAAGCATTGATCGAGCATGGCGCGCGCAGATGGGTCTGCGTTTTGTCGGCCCACGACGGTGAGATTGCGAGTCGAGCAAGACGTGTCGGCATCTGGCGTGGCGGAAAAAGCCGCCGCTTCGGCCGTAGTCGTTTCGGGTGGCGCTTTCGACGCGTCGCCAAACAGAACGGCGAGGGGATCCTTGCTTGCCGGGAGGGCCTCCGTAGGCGCATGCGCCTCGACTGCCCGAGCGTCCGGAATGTCGGTGACGGCGACACCGTCGAACAAGACGCGCGCCTCGAGCGCGAGTAGACGGTTGCGACGATGCGGAACGACGGGATGCGCGCGGCCGGGCTTGATATTTTTTCGTTGCATGGGCGGAGTCCGGTACGCGGCCCGCCGTATGCAAGTGTCATGCCAAATTCGCGTTCAGCATGAAAGGCTTGTGCTATGTGACTTGAATCACGCAAACGCGGTGTTCAGCGGCAGTTTTTGAGGGTTTACATCGGTGGCATACGCGGCGGCCGGCAAGAATGACACAGTCGGCGAGTAGAAATGACGCGCCTGCGTTATGTCCGCGCATCGCAGAATGCGGCGGAGCCGGGCGAAGGTGGTGTCAGCGCGGGACTGCGAGATCCGTATCCATCGTCACGGCGCCGGCGTCGCTGTCCACTCCTGAACTTGCACCCACGGGCTGGGGCACTGTTCGACGTCCGGATAGTAGCGTCCCGCTTCAGTGCAGTAGTACCAGTAGCCGTCGGTCTTTTCGATGTAGTAGACCGGCTCTGCGACCGTCGCGCCGTACGAGGAATAGTATGGGTACAGCGCGTAGCTCGACCCGACCAATGGCGCGGCGACGAAGAAGCCGCCGACGCGTACGTGGCTGTGAAAGTGACCGTGCCCACCGTGGGAATGCCGGCCGGAATGCGAGCCGCCCGAATGCGAGCCGCCTGACCGCGCCCCGCCCGAACCGCCAGACCTGCCGCCACGCGCTTCGGCCGGATCGTGCGCAAGCAGCCCGGCCGTCGCGACTGCGATGCCGATGAGAACTACGATGCGCTGCATGGCCACGTATTCACGATACGCCGGTGCGGGATCGTGCGGAAGTGGCACGTCGATGCGTCGCCGATCGCGGGGACGGTCACGCGACATTACCGGCATACCCCTTGCTGCCCGTGGTCTGAGCGTCACTTTTTTTGCGCGCTGCGGCACGCATATTTGTGTCCGCCACTTCGCAACGGGAGTATCAAATGTCGATCCGTCGATTGCTGGTCTCGGTGAGTGCCGCCGCAATAGCAACCTCCATTTCGGCGTGCAGCAAGGAAACGAAGGTGGAAACGCCGGGCGCTCCGTCAGCGGCTGCGCCGTCCTCGGATACATCGTCCACGACGCCGGCTGCGCCAGCGTCCACTCGAGGCGGCGATCCCAGCGTGCCGCCGGCGGCGGCTGCGCTCAATGCCTCACCCGCCGCGAGCAGCGCAACGGCACCGACGACCTCACCAGGCAGCGCGGCGGTGCCCGCAACGCCAGGCGGAGCTTCGAGCGGTGCCGATACGCCGAGCGTGAGCAGCACCTCCGGCAACCACCCGGGCGCCACGACAGCGGGCGCTTCGCCGAGCAGCGGCGATGCCGGCAACGAGCTGTCGCGGCTGCGGCAGGATCTCGCAAACGCCAGCGAGCGCATCAGCGCACTGGAGCGGCGTCAGGCCGGTGATGCGAGCGGCTCATCGTCAGCTTCCACGTCGAGTGGCAGCAATCCTCCGAGCGCGTCGGGTGTCACGACCGGTAGTCTGCCAAACACCAGCCCGGGTGGCAGCGTGGCGGGGAGCAGCGGGAGCGGCAATACGGCCACCAGCGAAGACATTGCCCGCCTGCGCCAGGAAGTATCTGCGCTGCGCGATCGGTTGACGCAGCTCGAGCAGAACCGGTCGCCAGCGCGATAGCCGGTCCATATCATCGATGATGTGAAAACGCCGGCTCGATGAGCCGGCGTTTCGTTTTCCGCAACGAACGTCACTTCGTCGTGGTGGTGCTCTCCGTCGTCTTCGATCTCGTGGACGCCGTTCCGGACTTGCCGCTGCCGCTCATGCCCGACGTTCCGCCGGAGCTCGTCGCCGACTTCTCGGTCTCGGACCGGGTTGTCGTGCGGTCTTTCGCCGCGCTCGATTTGGAGGTCTTGCGCTCGGTATGCATCTCCTGGCGCTGCTCGGCGCGCTCGGTGCCCGTTGCGCGAGTCGGCGAAGATGGGTCGTTGGCGTTGAGCTCGCCCTGGGTGCTGCGCTTGGTGTTTCGCTGGACCGTCGTCTTGCCCGGCTCTTTTTGCACGGTCGTGCGCTCGCTCGTGCTCGTGCTGTCGGCCGCCATCGCCGCCCCGCACGCCAACAGACCACCCAGCAATATCGCGATGCCTCGCATAACGTCTCCTCGTTGAATGAAACGCGAGTGACTAAGCAAGGCGCATGCCCCGCATGTCGCTGAAGAGCGACGGTAGAGCCAGATCAGCGTGGCCGACACTGTACGCGCTCGACGCAATGCGCGACGTCGCGCGGACTGTCGCATTGATAGCGGCGTATTGCGTAGCGGATGTCGCGCAATCGCGGGCGTAATCCAACGTGAGCCGCGATATGACATCCATCGCACGAAGACACAATGTCCGCCATGTGCGATCCGCTCATGATCGCGGCGACTTTGCTCGATTCGTCCCGTGCCGCGTCGCGCGACGCAACGACTGCCGCGACGATGACAGGCACGGTCGGCAACGACCCGAGATGCACGACGGCTTCGACGACTTCGCTGATCGCCGCACCGACCGCTGCAGCGAGGGCAAGCAGCACGGCGACCAGACACGATCTTCGAGGACGAGGCATTGCAGGCTCCGTGGCGATGCGCATGACGTTGCCGTCCGCAATGCGCATACGTGCGCGCCTTCGGCTTTATTCCGCGCAGACGTTCCGCGCGCCGTGGCCTGCATTGCTGTTATCGATTGCCAGAAGCGCTTCCCTCGGAGAATGCCGTGCGAGCGATACGCTCGGACACGGCGTCGTTCGCAGCCGAACGCAAGCCGCGTCACTGGCTTTTCGGTTTGTATCCCTTCTCCGCGAAATACTTCAGTGCGCCGGGATGGAAAGGTATCGGTGTCGTACCCGCAAACTGGTTCTCGAAGGTCATCTGCTCCGCGTCGCGCGCCACCATGACGAGATCGGCCTTTTTCTCGAACAGCGTCTTGACGGTATCGTAGGCGACCTTGTCGCTCATTCTCGCATCGGTGAGCAGCACGGCCCAGACGTCGACCGTTTTATTGTCGGCGGTCTGGCCGGGATAGGTTTTCGCCGGCAGCACACCCCTGCTGTAGAGGGGACCGTATTTCTTGTTCATCGCATCCGTCGCATCGGCATGATCGATGAGCTTCATTTTTATCCCGGGCGTGGCGCCGAGATCCGTTACCGCCGGGATGGGAACCGCGGCGTTGTGGATGAACGCATCGATCTTGCGATCTTTGAGCGCGTTCACGGCTTCCGCGACACCGAGCCGCTGCTTGATGATGTCTTTGTCGGGATTGATGCCGTACGCTTCGAGCAGACGCAGCGCGATGATTTCGGAGCCGCTGCCCGGCGAGCCGACCGACACGCGCCTGCCCTTCAAGTCCGCCATTTTCTCTATGCCGTTGCCCTCGAGGGTCACGACGTGATTCTTCTGCGGATAGAACACGGCGAGCGTGCGCAGCTCCACCTTCTGCTTGAATTTGCCCTGTCCGCGGTACGCATCCCACGCGGCATCGACCATGGAAAAGCCGAGCGCCGAATCGCCGGTCCGTATGAGCTGTATGTTGTCCACCGAGCCACCAGTCACTTCGGCGGTCACCTGGAAGCCGGGCACCGTCTTCGTCAGCACGTTCGCCATCGCCCCGCCCAGCGGATACCACACCCCGCCGGTGCCGCCCGTGCCTATCGACATCCGGACCGGCGTCTGCGCGTGAGCGCCTGCCGATGCGAGCGCTACAGCCAGCAGCGCACCATAGAAGAGCTTCTTCATCGTGCATCCTCCTTTGTGGTCTAATCGGTGTTTTAGCGAGCGCGAGTGGCGACTGCCATGGCGACAACAAGACGGCGCACGCAGCGCCGCCGGCTGCTCGGCGTACCACTCGACCACTCGTGTTCGCGACGATATTGACAGAAGCCCTCACGATACGCAATTTGGTCACCCTCCCCCGATGAGCTTGCAAGCACTGCTGAGCCCCCGGTCCATTGCCATACTGGGCGCGTCCACCGACTACGGCAAAGTAAACGGCCGCACGTTGCGCTATCTGCTGGAGAAAGGCTACGCGGGTCGCATTTATCCGGTGAATCCGAAATACGATCGCATCGGCGACCTCAAGTGCTACCCCGATGTCGCGGCGCTGCCCGACGCGCCGGATCTCGCGATAGTGGCCGTCCCGGCGCGAGCCGTTGCCTCTTCGTTGCGCGAGCTCGGCCGCCGCGGCACGCGGTCGGCGATCGTGTTCAGCTCCGGATTCGCCGAACTGGGCCACGAAGGGCGCGCGCTC
>JBLNBW010000291.1:0-4455 GCA_050260255.1 Rhodospirillaceae bacterium
CGGAAGATCCCTCGGTCATGCGTAATGATATTTTCCTTGCGCAGCCGACTGGTTGCTTCCGTAATACCCTCTCGTCTGGATCCAAGCACCTCACCGAGAAGGGTTTGAGTGGTGTGGATCGTGGATGACGTCGTTCTATCGCTGAGCATGAGCAGTAAGCGACAGAGTTGCTGATGCAGCGAATGATGCTTGTTGCAGAATGCCGTGAGCATCGCCTCGGACAGAACGTAGCGAAAGTAGCGAATTACCATTGTTCTGACCTCAGGCGCGTCGAGTTCCGCGTCAACGATCTGGACAGGACAACGGTATACGCCGGTCTTCAGTAACACGACGACCGTTGCAAGCGCTTCGACCGGGTCGCCGCCGGAAAGGCCCGACAGCCCGATCAACCCTTCGTGGCCGCACACGCCGAAATGGGCGGCGTGACCGTTCTTGTCTAGCACCAGCCGCGCAATGGCGCCAAAGACGGGGAAGTGTACATACCGCGTGGTTCTTGCCTCCTGAACGAGACGGTCCCCGCCGTCGTACTCGTGGTATTCCAGGCAACTCGCGACACGGCGGTACGCCGCGCTGGATAGGCGGGCCAGCAACTTGTTCCTGCGCGGTGAAATGGACCCTTCCATGACTGCGATGTGCCCGGGAGGTAAATACCTCTGTGCCAATGCAAGCGTCATACCCGGTGGAGCTTGCGATGGAGGGGGGGTGCCCGATTCGGATGCCGAGTGAACCGGCCATTTGGCGTCACTTTCCACTTGCTGGACCATTCCTTTCTTCGTGTGAAAGTAACATCAGGATCCACCTCATCGACGAACTCGCGCATTCCTGCAAAGTCCGCTGGCGTTTGCGTCAACTCCGCTAGGTGACGCATCGGGACAATCGTCACTCCTTTCGCACGGTAGCTGTGAGAGGCTTACAGGAGATTGGAAATGCGAACGAGCGGCGATCATCAAGGATCGTGTTTTTGCGGGGCGGTGAGGTTTACTGTGAGGGGAGAGCCCGAAGCGATGGGTTACTGCCACTGCGAGTCGTGCCGAATCTGGTCGGCGGGACCGATAAATGCCTTCACCCTGTGGAAGCCGGACGCTCTGCGGATCACGCAGGGCGCGGAGAACATTGCGACGTTCAGCAAGACGCCGAACAGTAACCGTGCGTGGTGTAAGGCGTGCGGAGGACACCTTTATACCGAGCACCCCGGACTAGGTCTCACCGACGTCTACGCGGCGCTGATACCCGGCTTGCCCTTCAAGCCCGGCGTCCACGTCCATTATCAAGAGACGGTATTGCGCGTGAAGGACGGGCTGTCGAAGTTGAAGGACGTGCCGAAAGAAATGGGTGGGTCGGGCGCCGCGATTGATGAGTAAACGGAGGTGAGGCTCACCGTGGTAGCGCAGCGGTTTGCGGCCCCGATCAAGCCGATATCGCCCGAGAAACGTTAGCGTTTGTTCCTGCGCCAGGCGGCGGGCGGTAGCCCGATCTGGCGCTTGAACGCACGATTGAACGCCGCTTCGGATTCGTACCCGGCATCCGACGCGATGCGGCTTATAGACGATGCACTGGAAAGCAGCCGCGAAGCGGCGAGCAGTATCCGCCATCGCGTGAGGTACTGCATCGGCGGTGCACCGAGGAGCGCTGCGAAGCGCTGTGCGAGCGCCGAGCGCGACAGGGCGACTTTCGCGGCCAGCTCGTCCACGGTCCATGGATGCGCGGGGTTCTCGTGCATGAGCGCAAGAGCCCGGCCGACGTGCCGGTCGCGCAAAGCCGCAAGCCAGCCCGGCTGTCCTGAAGGCAGGTCGTCCATGTAATGACGTATGACCTCGGCGAAAAGGACCTCGGACAGACGCGCCAGCACGACGGCGGAGCCGGGACGCGAGGACACGGTCTCGACTACCGAGTGAGCTATGGAAGCTCTGACCCACTGCGCTGTGCCGCCGTCGCGGAGGCTGACCTTGAGCAGAGGCGGCAGACTGAGCAGGATCGGCTCGGCGAGCCGCCTGTCGCACGCGAGGAATCCGCAGACGATGTTCGTGGTTGTGCCGGCACGCCCGCTTCTCAATGCGGCGATTGCGTTCCGCTTGAGCAGCTCCTTCACGCTGTCGCCGGTAATCTCGATGGGCGTCAGCCGCAGTGCATGCGCACTGGCCGCGGCCAGCACGTGTCGATCGCCTCCGGGAAACAGGATAACGTCTCCCGCATCGACCTTCGTCGGCTGACCGTCGACGAGCCGCGCATAACATGTGCCTTCAGTAACGAGATGGAAGGGAATGACATGGTCGGCGTCCGGCATGATGACGTCCGCGATGCTGCGCGCCGGCGCAGTCAAGTACGACCACTGTGCCGCCAAGTGCATGTCGAGGAAAACGGCCCCGGTCAACCGTATTGCGCCAAGCACCTCGGACAATGCGTCCATGTGAGTCGATCGTCGCTCTATGGAGCGTCGCGCTCGCTCAGCGGCCGGCACCCCAGGGGGGCGGGGAGCCTGTTCAGCAGCGCGGACGCGCGGCAGGCATGCATCGAGCGAGCGCTCGCAAGGCCGCGCTGCGGCGCGACCTTGTGTCGGATGCGAATCAGATGCTGACTATAATGAAGACGCATGTCGAAGGGGCTTGTGGTGCGGCGCGTGGAATGGCGATTCTCTCATAGATCGCCGTTACGACCCTTCGCGCGGGACTTCAGTGTGCCGGGACGATGGAGGGCCCCCCGGGTGGAGCGAGCCGGCCGTGCAGAAGCGGGCGTCGACGCAATAGCTCGCCGGGCCGCCGCCCGCGCACACTGCACCCGCCACGCGAGGAGCAAAAACAATCGATGCCTTAAGCGTGTGTTTGCATGCCAGGCGTCTCGTCCTTGCGAGCTTGCTCGACTCAGTCGACTTTAGCGCCGGACTGCTTCACGATTCTCGACCACTTGGGAATGTCCGCCTTTAGCAGCGCGGTGAAGGCGGCTGGGCCGGTTTTTATGTCACCCCCGCCGTCGACCATCTTCTCCCGGACCTCGGGTAACTGCAGGACCTGCGAAATTTCCTGGCTGAGCCGAGTGATGATCGCCGCCGGCGTTCCAGCGGGCGCGAGTACGCCGAACCATGTGCTCGATTCAAAATCCCGGTATCCCGATTCCGCTATGGTGGGCACTTCGGGAAGAGAGGCCGAGCGCTTGAGCGAACTCACGGCAAGCGCGCGGATGTTTCCGCCTCTTACTTGCGGCATCGCGGTCTCCAGCGACGACATGTAAAAGTTCACGCGGCCGCCGATCAGATCGGGAATCGCCTGCGATGCGCCCTTGTACGGAACGTGGACGAATTTGACGCCGGCCGCGTGCTGTAACATTTCTCCAGTAAGGTGTGCGACGGTGCCGTTCCCCGGGGATGCGAACACCAGCTGATCGGGTTTCGCCTTCGCCGCGTTGACGAGGCTCGCCAAGGAGGTGTACTGCGATTTCGCCGCCACGGTGACGGCGAGCGGCACACTGGACACCAGCGTGATCGGCGTAAAGTCCTTGAGCGAGTCATAGGGCAGCTTGCTGTATAGCGTCGGATTGATCGCCAGATTGCTCGTCTGGCCCATCACGAGCGTGTAGCCGTCGGCAGGCGCCTTCGCGGCGATGTCCAGGCCGATATTTCCGCCGGCGCCGGGCTTGTTATCGACCACGATCTGCCATCCGAGCCGCTCCGTAAGCTTGTTCGTTATGAGGCGCGAGAGTATGTCGGTTCCGCCGCCGGGCGGAAACGGTACGATGAACCGAATGGGCTTCGCCGGATAATCGGTCTGTGCTATCGCCCCGCTGTTATGAGTAATACACACGCAGGCGGCGACCGCTGCATATTTAACGGCACGTATCATCTTTATCCTCCTCGTTTGTGGTTGGAACTGCTGCTGGGCTTGAGACCAGTATTTCCATGATGTTGCGGGCGGCGGCCACGCCCATCTTCGTGTATGCCGCGCCCGTCACGCCGCCGACGTGAGGTGTGAGGATCAGCCGTGGAACGCCCCTCAGGCCATGGTCCGGTGCAGGTGGCTCGGCGGCAAACGTATCGAGCCCCGCAGCGCGCAGCTTGCCGCTGCGTAGCGCATCGATCAGCGCGATTTCGTCGATTAGTCCACCACGAGCGGTGTTCACGAGGATGGCCCCGTCGCGCATCAGCGCAAACGTATCACGACCCAAGAATCCCCGATTGTCCGCCGTGAGGGGACAATGCAACGACACGACATCGGAATCACTCAACAGGCGCTGCAGATCGCTCAGTGTGACGCCAGGCGGCGGGCTCTTCACAAAAGGATCGTAAGCCAGAACGTGCATACCCATCGCCATGCCGATCTTCGCGACGCGGGCGCCGATTGCGCCGAGGCCCACCAGACCGAGCGTCTTCCCGTCGAGCTCCAGGCTCTTGTGCGTGGGTTTATCCCAGTGTCCCGCGTGCATTCTGTCGTTCAGCTCCGTGACCGACTTCGCGCACGCAAGGAT
>JBLNBW010000292.1:0-24533 GCA_050260255.1 Rhodospirillaceae bacterium
GCGCGTGCCGTCTCTGCGTCTATATAGTGGCTGTACCGAAAGCCTCCGCACATCAGGCGCTCCAGCATCGGCGAGCGCAGCGCGCGAATCGTCTCACCGATTTTGTGCTTCGTCCAACCGATTCGCGCCTGGCTATTCCGCGCCGCTCCAGTCCGGATGCTTCTGCAGGTAGGGAATCAGGCCGCCCGCAGCGAGCAGTGCCTGCATCTGCGGCGCGAGCGGCGGGAAGCGGCACTCGAGCCCGCGCGCCGGCACCGCGAGACGCCCGGCGTTAAGATCGATCTCCAGCTCGTCGCCATCCTCTATCCCCGTGATCGGACACTCGATCACCGGCAGGCCGTTGTTCACGGCGTTGCGGAAGAACTGACGCCCGAAGCACACCGCCACGAGGGCGGACGCGCCCATGATCTTCAGCACGTGCGCAGCCTCTTCGCGTGAGGAATTGTGGCCGAAGTTGCGCCCGGCGACGAGAATGTCGCCCGTCCGGAACCGCTGGGTGTATCCCGGGCTCAGCTTTTCGAATGCATGCTGCGCGATGTAGGCGGTGTTCTTGCCCGGCATGTACTTGCTAGAGCAATGGAGATCCGTGTTGATGTCGTCGCCCAGCACGCGTGCTTTGCCTTTGATCGTCGATGCCATGGTCTTCGGCCCTCTTACGCGGCAGCCGGCACGCGCGGCCGCCACGTCCCGCCTTCGATTTCACGCGGATCGGTGATGCGCCCCGTCAGCGCTGCCGCTGCGACGCTCGCCGCCGATGCGATCCAGATATGCGCTTCCGGGTTGCCCAGCCGCCCTTTGAAGTTGCGATTCGCAGTGGACATGACCTGCTGGCCGTCCCCGGGAATCAGATGCCCCGTTATATTGACGCAGGTGCCGCAGCCCGAAGCTTCCACGGATGCGCCGGCGGCCGTCAACGCCTCGATCAATCCTTCGCGCAGCGCCGCGAGATAAACCGCGCGCGATGCCGGCGTGACGATCATGCGTACGCCTTTCGCGAGACGGCGGCCTTTGAGGATTGCAGCCGCCTGCCGCATGTCGTCGAGACGGCCGTTGGTGCAAGTGCCGATCAGCGCGATGTCGATCCGCTGTCCGGCGACGTCCGGGATCGGTATCACATCGTCGATGCGGTGATTGCGGGCGACTTGCGGCGCGAGATTCGCCGTGTCGATCCGTATGCGCTCGACGTACCGGGCGTCGGCGTCCGCCTTCACGGGGTGCGGCTCGCGGGCCCGGTGCGCCTTGAGCCAGGCGATCGTCTTCTCGTCGGCTTCGAGCAGCGCCGCCTTGGCGCCCAGCTCCGCCGCATGGTTGGCGAGCGTCATGCGATCGTCGATGTCCATCGCCGCGACGCCGCTGCCGCAGTATTCCAGCGCGCGGTAGTTAGCGCCTTCGGCGCCGAGCCGGCCAAGCATGTGGAGCGTCACGTCTTTCGCCCATACGCCGGGCTCGAGCGGACCGTCGAGATCTACCCGTATCGTCTCGGGAACGCGGAACCACAGCTTGCCGGTCTGCATCACCGCCGCGACGTCGGTTCCTTCCACCCCGGTGCCGAATGCGTTGAAGGCGCCATACGTCGTCGAATGGGTATCGGTGCCGACGACCACATCGCCGCTCGTCACATGACCGTTCTCGGGCAAGAGCTGATGGCAGATGCCGTCGCCGACGTCGTACATGATCGCGCCGTGACGGTCTGCGAACGCGCGCATCGCGACGTGCGTATTCGCGGCTTCGGGATTGGGCGGCGGCGAATAGTGGTCGGCGACGAGCGCCGTGCGCGAGGCGTACGGCAACACGCCGGACTCGCGGCCGGCGATGAGCTTCTCGACCATTTTGAGCCCATTCGGCGCGCGCGCATCGTGCATCATCGCGAAATCGACGTCCGCGACGACGATATCTCCGGCCTTCGCGGCTGTGCCGGCATGAGCGCCGAGGATTTTCTCGGCGATCGTCAGACCCATGAGTGCTCCTTGCTGTGAGAAGGGAACCGCAATGCCGGCCGCCCGCTCGGGCCGCCGCCATCCGGTATAGCGGGCGTCATTTTAACAGCGCCGCCGACTGACTATGCGGATCAGCGGTGCACAAGTCCGAGCAACTCGCGCGCCTCGCCGGTCGTCGCGACAGCACGTGTGAAGAGTGAGGCGTAAGCAGTGAGGGGAAGAAGACCGCGCAGCCATAACGGCGCTTTACTCCTGACTCCTCACACCGCGGGAGTCTTCACAGCGTTCATGCGGCGGCACACGTCCAGAAACAGATGCCCGTCGGTACCGAGCACGAGATACTGCACCCCGCGCTGCACTACCATGCGCCCGTAAGCCGGATCGAGCTTGTTGCCTATCGTCGTCATTACGTGCTTGCCGCGCGCACGCGCCGCTTTCGCGACGCGATCGAGTGCGGCGCTCATCGCCGGGTCCTCGAACGTCGCGCCCGGCACACCGAGCGCGATCGAAAGATCGGTCGGGCCGATGAAGAACACGTCGAGTCCCTCCATCGCGCACAACGCATCGAAGCCGTCCAGCGTGGCCTTGTCTTCCAGCAGCGGAATCACGCTCACGCGTCGATTGGCTTCGCGCGCGTAGCTGTTCCAGTCGCCCGGCGCATAACCGGCGGAACGCACGATAGGACAAGCCCCGCGATCGCCATCCGGCGCGTAACGCACGGCACGCAGGGCCGCCGCGCAGTTCTCGACCGTCGCATGCGGAACGGCAATGCCTGCAGCGCCCAGGTTCAGCACTTTCTTCACGAGCGCCGGATCGACTTCCGGCACGCGCACGATGGGCGCTATCCCCGCAGCATCGGCGGCCCGCATCAGATGCCCGCATTGGTCCAGATCCAGCGGACTGTGCTCCATGTCGACGATCACGAAATCCGTGCCCGCCGCGGCGGCGAGCTCGAGGATCATGGGGTTGCCCGAGAACAGAATGATGCCGGTCAGGACCTGTCCCGGTTGCAGCTTGGACGGCAGCGCGGAAGACATGCGGTTAGCCTGCGTTCGACGAAGGCGTAGCAGAATAGCACGCGTGCCGTACTCGGTCGACGCCTGCTGCCCCTCGTAATACAATGCTTCGCCGCACAAAGCTCCGCTTTCCTTCGCACTCGACATTCCTGCTTCATGGCCAAATCCGCCGCACGGCTAGACCTCATTTCGCTTCGACTGTTCGTGACGGTGATCGAGGAGTCGAGCATCACGCGGGCCGCCGCGCGCGAGCACATCACCGCATCGGCCGTCAGCAAGCGACTTTCCGAGCTCGAAGCGCAGCTCGGCGTGCAGCTCTTCGAGCGCCACAGCACCGGCGTCCACCCCACGGCAGCGGGACGCGCACTGGAAGCCGATGCACGCTCCATGTTCGCGGCGCTAGACCGCATGCAGACGCTCGCCGCCGATTACGCGAGCGGCGTGCGGGGAGAAGTACGCCTCCACGCCAACGCGTCCAGCATCGTCGACACCCTGCCCGACGAGCTGCGCCGCTTCTCGCGGCGTCATCCGCACATACAGATCCGCATGGACGAAGGCCGCAGCACCGAAGTGGTCGACGCGGTGACGAGCGGACGTGCGGACATCGGCATTTTCGTGCCGAACATACCGGCGCCCGAGCTGGAAGTCGTGCCCTATCGCAAGGTCTCGCTCATGCTCATTACGCCGGCCGATCATCCGCTCGGCCGGCACGAGCGCATAGGGTTTGCGCAAGCCGCGCGCGCTCACGAGTTCGTCACGCTCTCCGATGGGAGCTCCATAGGCACGCGCATCCGCTCGGCAGCGGCAAACATGGGCGTTACCTATCGCACCGCCATGCAGGTGACGACGTTCGAAGCCGTGCGCCGCATGGTCCAGGCCGGGATGGGCATAGGCATATTGCCGGAAAGCTGCGCTACCCCGTACGCCGAGCAGCTCGGGCTGCGCTGCATACCGCTCACCGACGACTGGGCGAGCTATCACCTGGGACTATGCGCGCGTCACGTGGATACGTTGCCGACGGCGCCGCGCCTGCTGTTTCACTTCCTCTCAGAGCAGGCTGCCGAGAACTGATCCCCGCCGCGCTCCGGCGCACGGTTTCTCAAGGGGGATTTCCCAAACGGCAATGGCACGAATGCGCCGATTGCCGCAGAATGCCTCGGGCGCATTCCGGTAACGACGCGATCAGAACGACGGCCGGGCTGCGCCCTCACACACGCTACACATACCCCATACGCCAAACAACATGAGCAACGATACTTCACTTACCGCCTACGTCGCCCGGTTCATCGTCGACACCCGCAGCAAGGCCATTCCGGCAGACGTCATGCATCTGGGCAAGCGATCGATACTCGACGGCCTGGGCCTCGCCCTCGCCGGCAATGCCGCGGAATCCGGCCGCATCGTCCGCCAGTACCTCCAGCGGCTCGGCGTCGTCGATGCGAGCCGCGGGTGCACGATCATCGGCACGGCGCTCAAGGTGCCCCCGCGTTTCGCGGCGTTCGCCAACGCGATCGCCATCCACGCCGACGATTACGACGACACTCAGCTCGCCGTCGCGAAGGACCGCGTCTACGGACTGCTCACGCATCCGACGGCGCCCGCTCTTCCGCCGACGCTCGCGCTCGGCGAACGCGACAACCGTTCCGGGCTCGACGTGCTCACGGCATACCAGATCGCCGTCGAAGTCGAGACCAAGGTCTCCGAGGCGATCAATCCGCGCCACTACGATGACGGCTTCCATTCGACCGCAACGATAGGCGCCATCGCTGCAACCGCTGCCGCCGCGCGCCTGTCGGGTCTTAACGTCGAGCAGACGCGGCGCGCGCTCGGCATCGGCGCGAGCCAGGCGGCGGGATTGCGCGAAAACTTCGGCACGATGACGAAACCTTTCCATCCCGGCCGTTCGGCTGAATCCGGAATAGTGGCCGCGGACTTTGCCCAGCTCGGATGGACGGCGACGCCGGTCGTGCTCGAAGCCAACCGCGGCTTCTTCAAGGCGGCGGGTGGCGGGTACGATCACAACGCGATAGAGGGCAAGCTCGGCAACCCGTGGACCTTCGCGTTTCCCGGCGTATCGATCAAGCCGCATCCGAGCGGCTCGCTCACGCATCCCGGCATGGGCCTCATGCTCGATCTCATACGCGAGCACGACATCCGCCCCGAGCAGGTGCGCAAGGTGAAGGTCGGCACCAATCGTCACATGCCCAATGCGCTCATCCATCATCGGCCGACGAACGAGCTGCAAGCCAAGTTCAGCATGGAATTCTGCATGGCGATCCTGCTGCTCGAGCGCAGAGCGGGGCTTGCGCAGTTCACCGATGAGGTGGTGAACCGCCCCGATGTGAAGAGAATGATCGAGAAGGTCGAATTCGGCGTTCATCCGGAAGCGGAAGCCGCCGGTTACGAGAAGATGACGACGATCATCGACATTGAACTCAACGACGGCCGCAAGATAAGCGGCAAGGCGGATTTCGGCAAAGGCAGCCCCGCCAATCCGATGAGCGACGAGGAGCTCGCGAACAAGTTCCGCGAGTGCGCCGAATGGGGCAGGCTGTCCTCCAAGGCCGCCGACCGCATCGTCGATCTCGTGTTCAACCTCGAGCAGGTGAAGAGCATCCGCGAAGTGACCAGGCTGCTGCAGATCTCCTCCGGCGCCGCGAAGCCGGCTGCCGGTCGCGCTGCGGCGTCGAAGGCGGTGGGCAAAGCAGCCAAGAAAGCGACGAAGAAGGTGACGACGAAAGCCCCGAAAAAAGCGGCCCGGCGCGCACCCGCCAAACGGAAGTAGCGAACGGCTGGAGGCGCGCTTGCGCCTCCCTGCTCCCGACCATGCCTTACCGCGGCGGTACGGCTTACGGAGGAACACCATGTCCACACTCCCTCTCATCGGTCTCATGCTTGGCGATGTCACCGGCATAGGCCCCGAGCTGTGCGCGAAGATACTGGCTGCAGGCTCACAAAACGACAGCGCGCGTCTCGTGGTGTTCGGCGACGCACGCGTGCTGGAGCTCGGCATGCGCGATGCCGGCGTGCGATTTCCCTATTCGAAGTATTCCAGCGTAGAACAGGCGACCTGGCCGCGCAGCGATGTGCCGCTCGTCGATCTAAAGAATGTCGATCCGGCGAAGTTCGTGCGCGGCATCGAGTCGCCGGAATCGGGCCGACTCACCGGCGAGACGCTGAAGATCATGATAGACGCGGCAATGGCCGGGAAGATCGACGGCATCTCGTTCGCGCCGCTCAACAAGGGCGCGCTCAACAAGGGCGGATGGAAGTTTCACGACGAGCACCAGATGTTCGCCAAGCTCACCGGGCACGACGGCTTCTTCGGCGAGATGAACGTCATCGAGCAGTTCAGCACCTTCCGCGTGACGTCCCACATCGCGTTGCGCGAGGCGGTGAAGCTCATCACCCCCGAACGCATACGTGCCGCCGTCATGCTGGCGCACGACAGCCTCACGGCGATGGGGCGCCAGTCTCCACGCATCGGAGTTGCGGCGCTCAACCCGCATTGTGGAGAGAACGGGCTCTTCGGCGACGAAGAGATCACCACGATACGACCCACCGTAGAGGCGCTGCGCGCGGAAGGCATAGGATGCACGGGGCCAATATCGTCGGACGTGATTTTCCTCAAAGCGCTGCGCGGCGAGTTCGACGGCGTGGTCATGATGTACCACGATCAGGGCCAGATCGCGACCAAGCTGCTCGGCTTCAACAAGGGCGTGACGGTCACCGCGGGACTGAAGACCGTATTCACCACTCCGGCCCACGGCACGGCCTATGACATCGTAGGCCAGGGCAAGGCCGACACGGGCGCGCTGGAGCATGCGCTGCAGCTTGCAGCGCGTTTCGCAAAGAGCCGGCGCAACGCCGCCTGATCGATGCTTTGCATCGGTTTTTCATGAACGACGTATAATCGCGCCACTGTCACTGCGAGGAGAAGAATATGAGAACTAAAGCCACGATGACCCTCATCGCCGCTGCGCTCGCCTGCGCATCGGTCCAGGCTGCCGACTACCCCACCAAACCGATACGCATGCTCGTCGGCTTCGCCCCTGGCGGCGGCACCGATACGACCGCACGCCCCATCGCTCAGAAGCTCGGCGATGCCCTCGGGCAGCAGGTCATCGTCGACAACCGGCCCGGCGCGGCCGGCAACATCGCGACGGAGATCACCGCGCACGCGGCGCCCGACGGTTATACGATATTGATGGCCACCATCGCGTCGCTTGCAATCAATCCGAGCCTGTACAGCAAGCTGCCTTTCGATCCGGAGAAAGATCTCGCGCCGGTGATACAGGCGGTGGATTCGACCAACATCCTGTCGCTGCATCCGAGCGTGCCCGCGAACAGCGTGAAAGAGCTCATCGCGCTCGCGAAGCAGAAGCCGCTCAACTACGGCTCTTCCGGCGTCGGCGGCACGGGGCATCTCGCCGGCGAGCTGTTCAACGTGATGGCCGGCACGAAAATGGCACATGTGCCCTACAAAGGCGGCGGCCCCGCGATGATCGACCTCGTCGCCGGCAATATTCAGCTCGTGTTCGCAACCGCAGCGAGCGCCGTGCCGCAAATCAAGAGCGGCAAGATCAAGGGCATCGCGGTCACGACAGCGAAGCGCTCGGGTCTCGTGCCTGATCTGCCGACGATCAGCGAGGCCGGCCTCAAGGGGTTCGACGCGAACAACTGGTACGGCATCGTCGTGCCCGCAAAGACGCCGCGGCCCATCATCAACCGGCTCAACGCCGAAGTGGCTAAAATCCTCAACATGCCCGACATCAAGCAGTTCCTGTTCAACCAGGGTCTCGACGTAGCGCCGGGCACGCCGGAAGCTTTCGGTGCTTATATTCGCTCGGAGCGCGCGAAGTGGGCGAAGGTCGTGAAGGCTGCGGGCGCGAAGGCGGACTGAGTCCCGGGGCAACTTTTCCCGGCCAGCGCGTTCGAAATACAAACCCATACGAGGAGCATGAGATGAAGTATCCCGTGACGAGGGTCGCGCTGGCCGGCGCGTTGATCGCTGCCGCAACGGCAGCAGGTGCGGCAGAGCAATGGGCGCCCGCCAAACCTGTGCGCATGATCGTGGGCTTTCCGCCAGGCGGCGCTACCGACCTGGTGGCGCGCATCATCCAGCCGAAGCTGTCGGCTTCCCTCGGGAAGCAGGTCATCGTGGACAACCGTCCCGGCGCGAACGGCGTGCTGTCGAACGATCTGCTCGCACATGCCGATCCCGACGGCCACACGATAGGCTTCGGTCATATCGGCACGCTGGTGATCAGCCCCACGATACAGAAGGTGCCGTACGATCCGCACAAGGATCTCGCACCTATCGGCCTCGTGGTCACGCTGCAGAACATCATCATCACCCACCCGACTCTGCCGGTGAAGAATCTGAAGGAGCTCATCGCGCTGGCGAAAAGCAAGCCCGATCAGCTCAATTACGCGAGCTCGGGCATCGGCAGTCCCGGCCATCTCGCCGGCGTGTTGCTCGAGACGATGACCGGGATCCGGCTCTCTCACGTCCCGTACAAGGGCGGCGGCCCGGCAATCACGGATCTGCTCGCGGGCCATGTGCCGATTTTCTTTGCGGTCATCTCGACCGGCGTCCCGCATGTGCAATCCGGCAAGGTGCGCGCGATCGCGGTGACGGGCCCGAAGCGCGCGGAAGCAGTGCCCAACGTGCCGACCGTCGCCGAATCCGGTGTGCCGGGTTACGCGGCGGAGAACTGGTACGGCATGCTCGCGCCGGGCAAGACACCCCAGCACATCGTCGATCGCTTGAATCGCGATCTCGTCGCTGCGCTGAAGCAGCCGGATGTCATACAGCAGCTCAAGGAACGGGGAATCGACGCAGCGCCCACCACCCCGCAGGAGTTCGCGAAGTACATCGCGGCCGAAGAGAAGAAGTGGGTGCCGATCATCAAAAAGTCGAACATCAAGGAAGAGTGACGCAGGCGGACGCGTCAACGCTACAGAGCGGGAGGCCGGAAGCCTCCCGTTTTGTTTTCACTCGGCGAAAAACTCCTTGAGCTCGGCATACACGAGGTCGGGCACCTGCTCGGCCGGGTAATGCCCGCAGGGAAGCCCGCTCAAACGCCGTATGTCGGTGCAGTACTGCGGCCATGCCTTGCGCGGGTCGAAGAATTTCTCCGTGTGCGAAAGCTCGCCCCAGTAGATCGCCGACGGACAGGTGATTCTGCGCCCCGCCTCGAAGTCCGCCTTGTCCATTTCGAAATCTATCGTCGCACCGGCGCGGTAATCTTCGCAAACGGCGTGGATGTTCTCAGGCGTGCAGCAGCGTGCGTATTCCTTCAGCGTGGCCTCGCTGAAACCGCCCTTGCCTATGCCCATCTTGGTGAGCTTCTTTACGATGTAGTAGTCCTCCTTGCCTTCGATCAGCTTTTCCGGGATGTCGTACGGCTGCGCCATGAAGAACCAGTGATACGAGTTGAGCGCCCATTCGCGCGTCACATGCGTGAGGATGTGATGCGTCGGCAGTATGTCGAAGCTCGCGAACTTGAGGATCTTGTCCGGATGATCGAGCACCATGCGGTATGCGGTCCGTGCGCCGCGGTCGTGGCCGGCGACATAGAACTTGTCGAAGCCCAGCGCCGCCATGACCTCGATCTGGTCCTGACCCATGCGGCGAAACGAATAGTTGCTGTGGTCCGGCTTGCCGCGCGGCTTGCCGCTGTCGCCGTAGCCGCGCAGATCGGTGACGACGACGGTGTAGTCCTTCGCGAGACGCGGCGCAACGAGATGCCAGTGCACGTGCGTGAGCGGATTGCCGTGGATCAGCAGCACGGGAGGCCCCGACCCGCCGTGACGCAGATTGATCTTCACGTCCGGGTCGCTGGTCTGTACCTGAGTCTGCTTGAAGCCTTCGAACACGGTCTTGCTCCTGGTGATTGAGGGACGCCACGCCGCAGTCCACGATATCGACGACCCGTAGCCCGCCTCTGCGATGAGGCAGGCCGCGCATGCTAACATCGCGCAGATTGCGGCGCCGCCGGCGCCCGCGACACCGACGCAGTCGTTCAAAGTATATCGTTAACCAACGCCCGGAGGACCCGTCGCACCATGTTCAACCCCTTCAAGCCGCTCGAGCACATCGAGACCCGCGTTTTCACATCGCTGCCGGCCAAGTACCGCAACAGGTGCCGCACGGCCTGGTCCGATCCCAATCGCCAGAATGCGGAATGCGAATGCTTTCTCGAAGGACCGGCGTTCGACCGCGAAGGCAATCTCTATGTGTGCGACATACCGTTCGGCCGCATCTTCCGCATCGATCCCAAGGGTAACTGGGATCTCGTCGTGCAGTACGACGGCTGGCCCAACGGGATGAAGTTCCACAAGGATGGCCGGCTCTTCATTTGCGATTACAAGGAGGGCCTGCTCACGCTGGATGTCAAGAGCGGCAAGCTCGAGACGGTATTGCGCACGGCCTACAGCGAAGGCTTCAAGGGGCTTAACGACCTCCACTTCACGTCGAACGGCGATCTCTACTTCACCGATCAGGGCCAGACCGGCATCGCCGACCCCACCGGTCGCGTGTTTCGCTTGAAGGCCAATGGCGAATTGCGCCGTCTGGTGGACAACGCGCCCAGCCCCAACGGCATCACGGTCGCGACGACTGAAAAGCACGTGTATGTCGGCGTCACGCGCTCGAACTCGGTGTGGCGCCTGCCGCTGATGGCGGATGGCTCCGTGTCGAAAACCGGCGTCGCGATCCAGCTCTCCGGCGGCGTTGGCGGGCCCGACGGCATCGAGATGGATGCGGAAAACGGGCTGCTCGTGTGTCAGCTGGGTGTGGGCATCTGGCGCTTCGATGCCAATATGCTGCCCACGCATCTCGTGCATTCCACGGATCACAAGCATCACCATCTGGCCAACGTCGCGTTCGGCGGCCCGGACCTGAAAACGCTCTACATCACCGAATCGCTGTCCGGCGACATTCTCATGGCAAAGATGCCCGTCGCGGGCAAGCGGCTTTACGGATTGAGCTAGCCCAGCCAGTACGCGGCGGTGTCCGCCGCCGCGGCACTACTCTCTCAAAGGAGCACTCGTGAAAATACTCGTCCTCCCGGGCGACGGCATAGGCCCGGAAATCACGCAGGCCACCATGACCGTGCTCGACCGCGCGAGCGAACGCTACAAGCTCGGCCTCGAATGGGACCTGCAGGACATCGGCTTCCAGACGCTCAAGACCCACGGCTCGACCATGCCGGAGTCGGTCATGGCGGCGGCGCGCGCCGCGCCCGCAATCGTGCTCGGACCGGTGTCGCATCTCGACTATCCCTCGCGTGAAGAAGGTGGCGTGAATCCCTCCGGCTGGCTGCGTGTCCAGCTCGATCTCTACGCCAACATACGGCCCGCGAAGTCGCGGCTGGGGGTCGGCCTCACCGGCAAGCCGGTCGATCTCGTCATTTTCCGCGAGTGCACCGAGGGCTTTTATGCCGATCGCAACATGTACATGGGTACAGGCGAATTCATGCCGACGGAGGACGTCGCGCTTGCGGTGCGTAAAGTGACGGCACGCCAGTGCTCGCGTATCGCCCGTGTCGCGTTCGAGGCGGCGCGCAAGCGGCGCCGGAAGGTGAGCGCGATCCACAAGGCCAACGTCATGCGGATGTCCGATGCGCTCTTCCTCCGCGAAGTACGCAAGGTGGCGCAGGACTTTCCCGACGTGCAGCTCGAGGAGCTCATCGTCGATGCCACTGCCGCATTGCTCCTGCGCGATCCGACGCGGTTCGACGTCATGGTCACCGGCAACATGTTCGGCGACATTCTTTCGGACGAGGCCTCGGAGCTTTCCGGCAGCCTGGGCCTCGCCGGCTCGGTCATGCAGGGCGATACGCAATGCGTCGCACAGGCGCAGCACGGCTCGGCGCCCGACATAGCCGGTCAGGATCGCGCGAATCCGACCTCGCTCATACTTTCTGCCGCGATGATGCTCGACTGGATCGCGTCCCGCGAAAAGCGCGCGGAGTTCGAGCGGGCTGCACAAGCCATCGAATCCGCCGTCGATGCCTGCCTGCAGGACAAGGCAACGCGCACCAGAGACCTCGGCGGCCCGCTGGGCACGGGGGCTTTCGCGGCAGCAGTCGCTGCCCGCATCGGCCCGTGAGAACTAAAGAGTAGGAGTGAGGAGGCGCCCGGCGCATGCGCTAACGATTTCCACTCCTCCGGCCTCTCTCCTGACGCCTCCCCCGGCGTAGCTTGCTACGCCGGCGGCCCCTTCAACTCGATCATATTTCCTTCCGGATCGCTGATGTAAATCGACGGTCCGTAGCCATCGGCGCCGTAACGCGTGCGCGGCTCGCCCGGCACGATGCCGTGGTTGATGAGATGCGCCACCAGCGCGCTGTCGTCGAAAGGCTCCACGCGCAGACAGAAGTGATCCAGGTTGTGCGCCGCCGTATCGGCGTCTCCGCCCGTCGCTTCGTTCGCCGCGCGCACGTCGGGCGCGTCCTGACCCGGCGGAATGCGCGGCAGCAGATCGATGAGCGACTGCCCGGCGCGCAGCTGCACGAGCCCCGTGGACTCCAGCCGCCTCTCCACTTCGCATCCGAGCACTTCGGTATAGAAGCGGATCATGCGCGCCATGTCGTATACGCGCAGAACGAGATGATCTAGGCCGAGTAACTGAAACATGAAGGGTAGCAGCGCCGCCGACGGACGGCAGCGCACCGTACGCATCGTAGCAAATTCTCCACGTTTCTATATAGCCCGGGCAGGCACGCCGCCTGCAACGAGCGCTCGCGGCTTCGCTTCCGGCGCGCCGCTACGAGGAGAACGGGAGATGGGATACAGCTTGTCCGCATTGCTCAAGCACGGGCCGCAGGCCGCCGTGCGGCCGCAATGGAAATTCGAAGTCGACCGGTCAGGCGCGCCGGCGTCGGTAGCGTGGCGCTGGGAGCGATGTTCGGAGGACGGCACGCACGAGCAGTCCAGCGACGCGTTCCCCACGTTTGTGGAGTGCGCCCGCGATGCACAGGCCCACGGGTTCACCATGACGGAGCCATACACGCTGAGCGACAAGGTGCGCGTTCCGCCGTCTGCGTGGGCAGGATCCCGCCGCGCGACGTCGGACGACGATGCGGTCGAGCGCTGACGCCGCCGGCGGTTCGGAACGTTGGCTTACGGCATCAACGCGGACAGGTGTTTCGCGATCACCACTACCATACCGCCGATGCCCGTAATGACTACACCGATGATGAGTCCGGTACTTTTGTACCACGGCTTCGTGGATTTGTTCTCCATAGTCCCCTCCCTGGGAAAAACGCCGCCTTGATGCGGCAAAGCGAAAGCCGATGTTCTCATATGACATCGGCACCGCAAACCGTTAATCCACGATACGGAAAATCGCCTATCGACGGGCGACAAAAAGGCCGGGGAGCACCCGGCCTCTCCGTGGCCCGCGCAGACCGCGAACCGTCATAGTGCGGACTGCAGCGGTGTTACTTGTTCACGTCTCCCATGCACAAGTACTTCACCTCGAGAAATTCCTCGATGCCGTACTTCGATCCCTCGCGCCCTATGCCCGACTCCTTCACGCCGCCGAACGGTGCGACTTCGGTGGAGATGATGCCGACATTGATGCCCACGATGCCGGACTCGAGACCCTCCGCGATGCGCCAGATGCGCCCGATGTCGCGGCTGTAGAAATACGCGGCGAGGCCGTACTCGGTGTCGTTAGCGAGCTTGAGCAGCTCCTCTTCCGTCTTGAAGCGGTACAGCGGTGCGACGGGGCCGAACGTCTCTTCGTGCGTCACTTTCATTTTCGTGTTGACGTCGGCAAGCACGGTGGGCTGGAAGAACTGGCCGCCTTTCTCGTGACGTTTGCCGCCGGTGATGATGCGCGCGCCTTTTTCGAGCGCGTCGGCGATGTGCTCCTCGACTTTCTCGACCGCGTTCATGTCGATCAGCGGGCCCTGCACGACGCCGGCCTCGAGACCGTTGCCCACCTTCATCGCGCCCACCTTCTCGGCGAGCTTCTTCGCGAATTTCTCGTACACGCCGTCCTGCACGAAGATCCGGTTGGCGCATACGCACGTCTGCCCCGTGTTGCGGAATTTCGAGGCGAGCGCACCTTCCACGGCCGAGTCGAGGTCTGCGTCGTCGAAGACGATGAAGGGCGCATTGCCTCCGAGTTCCAGCGACACCTTCTTTACCGTGCTCGCGCACTGCTCCATCAGCAGCTTGCCGATCTCGGTCGATCCGGTGAAGGTGAACTTGCGCACGATCGGATTGGTGGTGAGCTCCTTGCCGATGGGACCCGCACTGCCCGTGACGACGGAGATGACGCCTTTCGGTATGCCGGCGCGCTCGGCGAGCTCGCACAGCGCGAGCGCGGAGTACGGGGTCTGCGATGCGGGCTTGATCACCATCGTGCACCCGGCCGCGAGCGCCGGGCCCGCCTTGCGCGTAATCATCGCGTTCGGGAAGTTCCACGGCGTCACCGCGGCACATACGCCGATCGGCTGCTTGATCACGACGATGCGGCGGTCCGCCGCGGGCGCCGGGATGGTATCGCCGTAGACGCGTTTCGCTTCTTCCGCGAACCACTCGATGAACGATGCGCCGTACACGATCTCGCCGCGCGATTCGGCGAGCGGCTTGCCCTGCTCCAGGGTCATCAGAATGGCGAGGTCTTCCTGGTTCTGCATCATGAGGTCGAACCACTTGCGCAGGATGACCGAGCGCTCCTTCGCGGTCTTCGCCCGCCATGCCGGCAGCGCAGCGTTCGCAGCTTCGATGGCCCGGCGGGTTTCCGCTACGCCCATTTTCGGCACGGTGCCTATGAGCTGGCCGTCCGCTGGGTTATGCACCGGCAAGGTCGACTTGTCGTCGGCATCGACCCAGGCGCCGTCGATGTAGCACTGCTGGCGAAACAGGCTCATATCCTTCAGCTGGACAGATTTCACTTTCTCTAGCATGGCTGCGTCCTATGTGCGGGATGTGTCGGCGGGGTCTCGGCATGGCGCCCCGGAAAGTCGGTCATTCTATCAACGGCTGCTATGCGCCGCATCCACGCCGCAGCGCCCGCGCGCGACCAATCGCAACCAATGACGCCGAGCGAGGCGCAGAACTTGCTTCGAAGCCTGCGGTTGTGTTGCGTTATGCGCGACACGGCCGCGCGCCGGGAATTACGCACCTTTCCGCCGTCAATTCCCGCTTGCTATAATCGCCGCCTGCGGAGTAGCCTCGAACTCCAATAAAAATCTGGGACTTAGCTTTGATATACGAACTCATACGCCGCACCCGCACAGTCGCACTCGCTTTGACTCTTGCCATAGGCCTGCTCGGCGGCTGTGCAACGACCGCCTCGAACCCGCGCGATCCCCTCGAGCCGCTGAATCGCGGCATCTACAGCTTCAACGAACACGTCGACGGGCTGATCTTGAAGCCGGCCGCCGAGTTGTACCGCCTGCTGCTGCCGGATTTCGCGCGCACCGGCGTCAGCAACTTCTTCTCCAACCTGAACGACGTGCTGGTCGCGCTCAACAACCTGCTACAAGGCAAGGTGAGCCATGCGGCCTCCGATGCGAGCCGCGTCGTGGTGAACAGCACCATAGGCGTGCTTGGCTTCATCGATGTCGCGAGCAAGATCGGCCTCGAGAAGCACGACGAGGACTTCGGCCAGACCCTCGGCTGGTGGGGCGTCGGCGACGGCCCCTACCTCGTGCTGCCGTTCTTCGGTCCCAGCAACTTCCGGGATGCGATCGGCCGCATACCCGATTACTACAGCGATCCGCTCACGTACGTCGATCCGCCGCGCAGCCGCAACCAGTTGTGGGGCGCGCGTGCCGTGAACCGCCGCGCGGAGCTGCTGGGCGCAAGCCGCGTCCTCGAAGCGGCCGCGCTCGATCAGTACGAATTCGTGCGCGATGCCTATCTGCAGCGTCGTCGCAATCTGGTCTACGACGGCAACGCGCCGCGCGAGGACTTCGAAGACGAGTCCGATACCAAAGAAAAGCCCGAGAGCAAGCCGGAAGAGAAGAAGAAGCCCGAGTCCAAGCCCAAGCCCGCCGCACAACGTGACGAACCGATCAGTTCGGTGCTGGTGAGCGGAGAACGGCTGACACCCGCCGAAGAAGAAGCGCTCTATCCGACGCAGCCGCTCAAGTCGTCGACGATCGCGGTGAGCGAGGCGGCCGCTCGATAACGGTCTTTACGCCCGGTGCGGCGCTTTCGATGCGGCATAGAGGCCGCTGAAGATGAGCACCGCGCCGGCGTAGTGATACCACACCAGCGTTTCCTTCAGGAACAGCACCGACAGCACCGTGCCGAACAAGGGCACGAGGTGCAGGAATATCCCCGCCCGGTTTCCTCCTACGCGCGCCACTGCCGCATTCCAGAAAAAATAGGCGAGCACGGAAGGAAACACCGCGAAGTACGCGACGGCGGCCAACGCATGCGCGTTCCACTGTGTGCGAGCGCCGATCGCATAGTCCCATGCGAACAGCGGCGCAATGGCAATCACGCCGACGAGCACCAGCACTCCGGTGAACGCCGGCGATGAGAGTTCGCGCGGACGCCAACGCAGCAGCACGGTGTACACGGCCCAGGCCGTCACCGCTGCCAGCACCCAAAGATCGCCCGGGTTGAGCCTGAACGCAGCGAGTCGTTGCCAGTCGCCCTGCGCGACGATCACGAGCACGCCGGCCAGCGACAGCGCGACGCCCGCCGCCTGCCAGCCGCGCACTTTTTCGCCGAGAAAGACGTGCGTCACGCCCAGGATGATGATGGGCGTTACGGAGTTGAGCAGTACGCCCGTCGTCGCCGTCGTGTAACGCAGACCGGTGTAGCTCAGCGTGTTGAATGCGCCTACGCCCAGCAGCGCAAGCGCGAGCAGTATCTTCCAGTTGCGGGAGATGGCCTGCCGCTCGGCGATCAGCGGTCGGGCGATGAACGGCAACATCAGAATCAACGCGGCGAACCAGCGCCAGAACGCCATCGCGATCGGCGACATCGTCCCCTGCAGCCCGCGAGCGATGACCCAGTTCCCGCCCCAAAAAAGTGCAGTGAGCGTCAGCAGCAGATACGGTGACACCCGGGCGTTATCGCTTATCACCATCGCCTAGCTGCTCGCCCGCCGGCAACAATCAGCGCGGGACATCAATTGAGCCGCGCCGCACGTCGCTGCAGCTCGGCAATTGCGGCGGGGACGCCCTCGGCTTCCGCGGCCTCCGGCGCAAGGGTCGCGTAGCTGCGAAAGTCCGCGAGCGCCGCCCTGAAGCATTCGAGCTCGAGGTAGATGCGCCCTCGTTCGCGGTACTCCGCGGGAGCGTCGGGCAGCAGTGTCACGATGCGATCGGCCGCCCACAACGCTTTTTCGAGCGCCTTGTGGTGCAGATAGATCGCCCTGAGATTGCGCAGCATGCGGGCCAGAATCTCCGGAACGCTCGCCGTGCGCAGCGTCGTCCCGAGCAATTCGCGCTCGCTTTGTCGTTGCGCTTCTTCGCCGAGACGGCGCCGCAGCTCTTCCGCGCCGAGCGAAGCGCCTTTGCAAAAGGGATCGAGCACGAGGATGCCGGTGCGCAGGGTGCACTTCACGAGGAAGTGCGACGGAAACGAAACCCCCTCCAGCGCGAGCCCGAGCCTACGCCCGATGTCGATGTACAAGACCGACAGCGAGATCGGTATGCCGAGCCTGCGCGCCATGACCTCGTTGAGGTAGCTGTTGCGCGGATCGTAGTAGTCTGCCGCATTGCCGCGAAAGCCCAGCTCGTCGAACAGATAATGATTGAGCGCGATGACAGTCTCCGACGGGCCGATGTCCGGACGGAGCCGCCGGCGCAGCGTATCGGCCATCGACTGCAGCTGCCGCAGCGAGTCTTCGATGTCGAGGCCGGGATATTCGTGCGCGGCGATGAGCAGCGCCCCTTCGGCGAGCGCGGATGCCGTCACGTCCGCAGCCATCATGCGTGCCCATGCCTGCTCCGTGTCCCGGATCATTACGCCCGCCTCGCAAGTGGAAGATTGACGAGGAGGTTTTGCGGCTTCATCCGCAAGCTGCCGTCCGACCGCATGGCGAGCGCCATGAACACCGGTGCGCCGGCGACCTCCGGACGCAGCACCGCAGGATCCTCAAAGTCGGCGCGAAAAAGTCCCACGATGCGCTTCATGTCTTCTGCGCTCACTTCCCTGCCCTCGTAGATCGCATTGAGCATCGCCGTAGCTTCCGTATCGAGCCCGACGTGCCACACCCATTCTTCATCCGGGATTTCGCGTATCGGCGTCACCGTGCAGCCCACCCCGTGGAAATGGGCTATCCAGCGCTCGATCACGCGCGCCAGCGCCGCAGCGCCCGCTTGCCCGGGGTTGAGTACGAGCACGGTGTCATGGCGATCGCTCCGGTCCCAATAGGCTTCGTGATTCGCTTCGCCGAGCACCTCGAGCTCGACACTCCTCAACGGCGCGCGCACCTCCTGGAGCAGTCGGCCGATGTTGCCGAGGCCCGCCGTGTCGCTGTGCATCGCAATCGTCTGCGCATCGGCCGCCATCACGCTGCCGCGATCGATCGATATGCGTTGCTCGCGAAAAAACAGCTCGGCGGCACGCGCCACCAGTCCGTCGCGTTCGCCCTCCAGCATGCCGCGGACGATGGCCTCGACCGTCTCGTGTATGAAATCCGGCGGTACGGCGATGTCCTCGCGAAACAGCGCCGCATAAAAGCTCTGCAGCGAGTCGTAAGCAAGCAGGCGGTCGCGAAAGCGCAGCATCACGCGGTAATTGTCGCGTGCGTCCTCATCTTCGATGGCGGCAATGTCCGCTTCGCCGACCGACCGGCGAGGATCATCCAGCAGCGACTGGTGCAGCGCGCGCTCGGCTACGCACGATTCCGGCACAGGCGCGAGTTCGGGCTTCAGGTAATAGCGCCGCAGATAGTCGTCGGTGACCCGCAGTCGGCCATCGGCAGCCCGCTCGAGCAAAGAAAAACCGGATGTGGTCCAGAAGTCGATCATGGCGTCCGTTGATCAGCGTGCGATTATGCCACGCCGCGGACGCCGCCCGTGCCGGAAGGCACGGGCGCGTTCGGGGATAGTACGAACTTACAGCGGAAAGCCTACAGAACCTCGCAGGGCTGCCCGGCCGCGTGCATGAGATGCTGCACTTGACGCGTGAGCGAGCCCAGCAGGAGCTGCGACAGCGTGCTGTTGGAACGCTGCGGACCGATGACGATCTGCCGGCAGTGATACTCCTTCGCATACTGCGCGATGGTATCGGCACTGCGTCCCACGGCGATGTGCTTCACATACGGCACCCGCGCCCGATCGAGCGCGTCGCACACGGGTTTGAGCTCGGCCTCGCCATCTTCCCGGTAGACACGCCGCAAGTCGGCGTCATCGAAAAACATCCGCACTGCGCCATCGAAAGGCATGCGCACCGAGAGCACATGGATGCGCACCTGTTCCCGCCGATACAAGTCCACGAGAAAGTTCACCGCCCAGTCGGTGTCCCGGTCCGCGCGCACCGGGAACAGCACGTTGTTCGTGGTGGCGGTAAGCATCAGATGCTCCTTGCGACGCCAGCCTTCGCTTCAGTTTCGAGAACGTTCTCGCGCTGGGCTGCCTTCGCCTCGCTCTCGGCCTGCGCGCGGCGTGCAAGCCACTTGCCGATCACGATGACGAGAACGAACCCGGCGCCCGGCAGGACGTTGTGCAGGTAGTGCGCATGCGTGTTGACCCAATCGACGATCGCCGGATCGGTCAACGCCATCTCACCGGCCACCCAGCCGAGCAGGCCGCCACCGGCGGTGACGATGATCGGGAAGCGCTCCATGAGCTTCAGCATGAGCGTGCTGCCATAGATGATGAGCGGAATGCTGATCGCGAGACCGATCACCAGCAGAACGAAGTTGCCCTTCGCTGCAGCCGCCACCCCGATCACGTTGTCGAGGCTCATGACGAGGTCGGCGATGATGATCGTCTTGATCGCGGCGCGCAGGTTCGAGTGGCCTTCGATCTCTTCTTCGTCGTCATCGGGCTTGAGCAGGCTCACGCCTATCCACACGAGCAGCGCGGCGCCGGCAAGCTTGAGATAAGGCAGCGTAAGGAGGTACGCGGCGAAAAAGGTCAATATGATCCGCAATATGACCGCACCGAAGCTGCCGAACAAAATCGCTTTCTTCTGCTGCTGTGCGGGCAGCGAACGGCTTGCGAGCGCGATCACGACGGCATTGTCGCCGCTCAGCAGTATGTTGATCATGATGATTTGGGCCAGGGCAACCCAGAACACCGTCGTCGTCACCATCTCCATCCTCAACGCTCCTTTTATCGTGGCGGCCGCGAAGAAGAATGGGCCGCACATTCATCGGAGCGTGCAGGATAGGCGGGCGCAGTTAACCGATACTGGCCGGAAAATGACGGCTATATTTCGGGTAGATGAACGGAAACTTACGGCCAGCCGCGGCTTCAGAGCGGCGGGAAGGTTACCTGGAAGACATTGCCGATGCCGTCCGTGTCGTCGGTGAGGGTGATTTCCGCATTGTGAATGCGGGCGATTTCGCGCGCGATCGCAAGCCCCAGTCCGCTGCCCTCGCCCGGCGTGTCGTGCAGGCGGTGGAAGCGGTCGAAAACCCGGCTGCGTTCCTCCACCGGAATGCTCGGGCCGTCGTCGCTCACGCGCAGCGTCGGACGCGGCTCGGCGATGAGCCGGACGGTCACCCTGCCGCCCGCTCGGCTGTAGCGAATCGCGTTGTCCAGCAGGTTGTCGAGCAGCTCGCGCAGGCGCACCGCGTCGCCGTTCACCCAAAGCGGACGCTCCAGCCCTTCGTAGCCCAGGTCGATGTCGCGGTTGTACGCTTCCGGCACCCATGCCGAAGCAGCATCGAGCGCAAGCTGGTTGAGGTCGACTTCGACCAGCGACAGCTTGCGCAGCGCTTCGGGCTCGTTGCGGGCGAGCGAAAGCAGCTGGAGCGCGATGCGGGACAGCCGTTCCACGCCGACGTACAAGCGCCCTACGCCCTGGCGCATGCGCTCGGGATCCGTCTCGCGCATGACGAGCTCGATTTGCGCCTGCAAGGCCGCAATCGGCGTCTTGAGCTGGTGCGCCGCGTCGGCGATGAAGCGGTTCTGCATCGCGAGCACGCGGTCCAGCCGCTCCAGCAATCCATTGAGGGAATCGACGAGCGGGCTCACTTCGCCCGGCACGCCGGTCTGCTCGAGCGGCCGAAGATCGAGATGCGAGCGCTGCGCGACCGCGCGCTGCAGCCGCTCCAGCGGATGCAGTCCGCGCAACACGCCGCCCCACACGAGCAGCGCAGCGAGCAGGATCAGCAGAAACTGCGGGACGACGACGCTCAAGAGCATTTCCCGCGCGAGGCGGTTGCGCTTGTTGAGCGTCTCGGCGATGCGCACCAGGCCGAGCGGATGAGCCGAGCCCGAATCATCCGATATCGCGAGCTGGACCACGCGCACGTTGATGCCGTCGAGCGTGCCGTCGTAATAGACTTCGGCATCCGAGACTCGCATTGCGTTTGCGGGCGGCGGAGCGATCGTGTCACCCGCGAGATGCTGGCCATCGGGACCCGTCACTTCGAAGTAGACCGCATCGTCCGAATCTGCGAGCAGCACGCGCCTTGCGGCGGCGGGCAGCGAGAAGCGCAGCGCGCCCTGCTCCTCGTTCGCGTGCAATGCGACTTCGCGGGCAGTTTCGAGCAGAGAGCGGTCGTACGCGCGGTGGGCGAAGCTCAACGAGATCCAGTAGCTCACGAAGGCATCGGCGAGCAGGAGCGTGAGCAGCGGCACGAGCAGCCACCGCAGCAGCTGCGAGCGCAGCAGCGGCGCTTCAGGCGGCAGGACCACGATCGATGAGGTAGCCCATGCCGCGCACGGTGCGTATGTTCACGCCCATCGGCTCGAGCTTCTTCCGCAGGCGGTGTATGAAGACTTCCACCGTGTTGCTGCTGGACACGTCGTCCCAGCTGTAGAGGTTGTCGAGAATCTGCTGCTTCGTGACGACCCTGCCCACGCGCAGCAGCAGGAGCTCCAGCACCGCGAGCTCGCGTGCCGGGAGATCGACCGGCTGACCGTCGCAATAGAGCCGCCTACCTGCCATGTCGAGCTTGAGGCGGCCATAGGCGATCTCCGCGCTCGATGCCGCCTGTCCACGG
The DNA here is from genome assembly GCA_050260255.1 of Rhodospirillaceae bacterium. Classification (GTDB taxonomy): domain Bacteria; phylum Pseudomonadota; class Gammaproteobacteria; order Burkholderiales; family SG8-41; genus JAQGMV01. Next base: position 22,065 of record JBLNBW010000292.1, read on the forward strand.
CGGATCAGCGCACGCACGCGCGCCTCGAGCTCGGCAAGGTGAAACGGTTTCGTCAGGTAATCGTCCGCGCCGAGATCGAGTCCGGTGACGCGGTCTTCCACCGCATCGTGCGCCGTGACGATGAGCACCGGTGTCGTGGAGCGCCGCGCACGCAGGTTGCGCAACACTTCGAACCCGTCCATCTTGGGCAGCCCCACGTCGAGTATGACGAGGTCGTATTGCTCCGTGGAAAGCGCCCGGTCGGCTTCCTCCCCCGTTCGTACGAGATCGACGTTGTGAGCCGCCTGCGTGAGCGCGCGTGCCAGCGCATCCGCAAGCATCGCTTCGTCTTCGACTATGAGGATTCTCACGACCCGAGTTGGGGGCGCGCTCCGGCGCCGGTTCCTTGTTCTCTGCAGGCGAGATTGTTGCACAAACGGTACGCCGCGAGGAGCGCCGGCGCTTTGACGCGGCCGGACGTCGCGACGCCCCTGCATTCTTACCAACATGGATACGCTTATGAACGCTCAGGAACGCACCTTACTCGTCGAATTTCTCGACCGCCTCATTGCGGCCCAGGCGCAGCACAAGGACCCGGAGGCCGCCAGTCTCATCAACGAGGCGTGCGCGCGTCAGCCGGACGCCTCCTACCTGCTGGTGCAGCGCGCACTGCAGCTCGAGCAGGCGCTGAAGATCACGCAGGAGGAACTGAAGCGCCTGCAGGAGGAGAAGAGCCGCTCGCCCGATGCGGGCAGCTTCCTCGGCAGCCCGAACGCCTGGGGCCGCTCCGCCGCGGCCACCTCGCCGACCGGCGCGCCGGTGCCGCCGCCCGCACAGCGGGCCGACTCTCCCGCTGCCCCGGGCGCAGCGCAGGCGCAGCAGCGCTGGGGATCCGGGATCCTGGGGAATGCTGCGGCCACTGCAGCAGGGGTCGTCGCCGGATCGTTTCTGTTCCAGGGCGTACAGAACCTGCTCGGCCGTCATGGCACCGATGCGCCTTGGGGCACGACGAGCACGACCCCCGCACCGCAGGACAATGTCGCGCTCGAAGACGTGGTGGACGAGACGCCCGAGGACGACAGCTTCGATACGTCATCCTGGGACGAAAGCGGAGACGGCGGAGACTTCGCTTGAGCGGGACGGCTACGCCGCTGCGATATCGCGCAGGACCCGCTGTGCGCTGTCGGCAGGCGTGACACCCTTGTGCACGGCGGCAATGCGGCCCGCGGGATCGATCACGAAGGTGTTGCGCCGCGCGAAGCGCACGAAGCCCATGTCGACGAGCGATCCGTAGCGGGCGGCGACAGTGCCCTCCGTGTCGGCGAGCAGGACGAAAGGCAGACCGTACTTCGCGGCGAATCTCGCATGACTCGCCGCATCGTCCACGCTCACACCGCAGACCGCGATGCCGCGCTCGGTGAGTTCCGCATGCGCGTCACGAAAACACGCCGCCTGGCGCCGGCACCCCGGTGTGTCGTCGCGCGGGTAGAAGTAAAGCGCGAGCCACCGGCCCCGGAACTCAGCGTTGGTGCGCGCAACGCCGAGCTGGTCGGGAAGCTCGAATGGAGGCGCGACATCCCCGACCCGCGGCATGCGGGCGCCTTGCCGTGCAACGCGCCACGCGAGCCACAGCGCTACCAACGCAAACGCAACCACGACGGCGGCTGTCATAGCGGAAGAACCATAATGCGAAGCCGGGCACCCGTTCCCTGACTGTACGCGCCTGAAATTTCGACTCGGCGTCGTAACTACTTGATGTCGTTGGCGCCCCGAAGATGAATCAAACGTCCGACTTACCGGTGAAAAATTTCCGGGTCGCCCTTTTCCTATCTTGACGAGCCTTTACCACTCTAACAACCCGTTGATTCATTGCAAGTCGCAAAAATGCCGGGTTGTTTAACCGCTCCTGCCCTTTTTCACCCCGTAACCTCCCACCGGCATAGCACCGGAACCCGCCATGACGGCCTCTGCGTTCTCCACACGCGCTCCCCCATATTCGGTGGGACGGCAGAGCGCAGCATAGTCAAGCGTGATGGCGGGTCGCTGCCGCATTCGACCGGAATTGCTTGCGGTAGGCCGATGGCGAGATGCGCAGGGCAGCCCGGAAATGCTGCCTCAGGGACAAGCCCGTTCCAAACCCCGCCGCTTGGGCCACTACTTCGATCGATGCATCGCTGCCTTCAAGCATGTGCTGCGCATGCGTCAGCCTTTGACTCAATATCCATTGCTTGAACGACGTGCCGGTCGTCTGCCGAAAATGGCGGGTAAAGTTGCGTCGGCTCATCGCTGCGCGCTGCGCGAGCGATTCAAGGGTGTGGTCTTGTTCCAGATGCGCCGTCACCCATTCGAGAACTTTAGAAAGCCGGCCGTCGCTGTTGGTCACCGGCACCGGCCGTTCGATAAACTGCGCCTGGCCTCCTTGCCGATGTGGAGCGATCAGCAGCCTTTTGGCACGACGATTCGCGACCTCCGCGCCAGAGATCCGTCGTA
>JBLNBW010000293.1:0-9991 GCA_050260255.1 Rhodospirillaceae bacterium
CCACGATCACGTTGAACCGACCGGAGGCGTTGAACTCCGTCGACCCCGAAATGCGCGCCTTGCTGCACAAGACCTGGGAGCGCATACGTACGGACGACGACATCTGGGTCGCGATCATTACAGGCGCCGGAGAGAAGGCGTTCTGCACGGGGTCGGACCTCAAGAAGACCATGCCGACGCAGGAAACCTATGCACAGCAGCTTTTCGCGAAGCCCAACAGCGGTGCGCTCATCGCAGGGCTTGCGACCGACAAGCCGTTGATCGCGGCAGTGAACGGCTACGCGATGGGCGGCGGCATGGAGCTCGCGCTCGCCTGTGATATCCGCATCTGCTCCACGAATGCGCAGTTTGCGCTGTCCGAGGTGAAAGTGGGCAGCATGCCCGGCTCGGGCGGCACGCAGCGCCTGCCGCGATACGTCGGCATGTCGGATGCGATGCTGATGCTGCTGACCGGCGATCGTGTCGATGCCAATGAGGCGTACCGCATGGGGCTCGTCAGCAAAGTCGTTGCGCCGGACGCGCTGCTTGCGACGGCGCGCGCGATAGCGGAAAAGATCGCGGGCAACGCGCCGCTGTCGGTGCGCGCGATCAAGCGCCTGGTGCAACAGGGACAGGACATGCCCCTTAACCACGCCATCGACGCCGAGCGTTACGTGTTCGGTCTTCTCTTCAACAGCGAAGACCGGATCGAGGGACGCAAGGCATTCGCGGAAAAAAGAAAGCCGAACTACAAAGGCAGGTGAACCGCATCTTTGGGTGAGGAGTAAGGGGTGAGGAGCGAGGAGTTGCGTGCGCGTCATAACCTCGCTGTCCACCGCTAACTCCTCACTCCTAACTCCTAACGTTATCGGAGATAACGCATGCATCCATTGCGGGACAAGACGGCTATTTGCGGAGTGGGGGCAAGCCCGCAGGGCAAGATTCCGGGTTCGACACCCATCACGCTCGCCGTCGAAGCGTTCAAGCGCGCGCTCGACGACTCCGGCCTCAAGAAGGAGCAGATCGACGGCATACTGACGATGCCGGGCACTACCTCACCGGAGGCTGCGCTCAATTATCTGCGTTTCGGCGAGGCGGTCGGCATCAATCCCCGCTACACGGGCAGCAAAAACATGGGCGGCGGCACGGCAGGCGCGCTGCTTCACGAGGCGGCCCTTGCCGTGAATGCCGGATTCGCGAATTACGTAGCGTGCGTCTTCGGAGACAGCGCAGCGACCGGCGGCTCGCGTTTCAATCGCGCATCCGGCTGGGGAGATTCGTTCGCGATCTGGGGCTTCATGGCCGCATGCGCGAACAGCGCGATCACCGCATCGCGGCACATGGCGTTGTATGGCACGACCAGCCGGCAATTGGGCGAGATCGCCGTCGCCTGCCGCAAGCATGCGTCGATGAACCCCAACGCCGTCATGCGCACGCCCATCACGCTCGACGATCACCAGAACTCCCGCTGGATCGTGAAGCCGCTTCATCTGCTCGATTGCTGCCTCATTTCCGACGGCGGCGTATGCATTATCGTCACGACGGCCGAGCGCGCGAAGGATCTGAAGCAGCCGCTCGTGACCATCTCCGGCATGGGCCAGGCGTACACGACCGAAAACATGGAGCGTGAAGACTGGTGGTATGTGCCGCACCAGAAGCTCGCGGTGAACGACGCCTACAAGATGGCCGGCGTAGGGCCCAAGGACATCGACGTGTGCCAGCTCTACGACAATTTCACCAGCAGCGTGCTGCTGTGGTTCGAGCACGCGGGCTTTTGCAAGGTGGGTGAGTCCGGACCGTTCGTCGAAGGCGGCAGGATACAGCTCGGCGGGGAGCTCCCCATCAACACCGCGGGGGGCAACCTGTCGGAATCGTACATGGAAGGTTGGCTGCACATCGTAGAGGGTGTGCGCCAGATGCGCGGCGAGTGCGGCGTGCGCCAGGTGAAGGGCGCGGAGGTATGCCTCGTTACCGGACGCGGTCAGGCACTGAACTGCTCCAACGCCACGATATTGCGCAAAGGATAAGCCATGTCCGAATACATGAAACCGCTGCCCACCATCACCGACGAGAACCGCCCGTTCTGGGAAGGCTGCAAGGCGGGCAAGCTGCGCATGCAGCAGTGCGGCGACTGCGGCCATATCCGCTATCCCATCAGCCACTGCTGTCCGAAGTGTCTGTCGTACGACTTCAAATGGAAGGATCTGTCGGGACGCGGAGAGGTGTTCTCGTACGTCGTGTTCTACCAGCTCTACAACAAGGCATTCGAGAAGGACATTCCGTACAACGTGGCGCTGGTCCAGCTCGAAGAAGGCCCGCGTATGTACAGCAATGTGGTGGGCGTGGACAACGATGCCGTCAAGGTGGGCGACAAGCTCGAGGCGGTCTTCGATCCGGTCACGCCGGACGTGACGATACCGCGCTTCAAGTGGGTGTCGCGGTAAGAACGAACGCGGAGAGAAGAGGAGGAGGCCGTCGATGCATCGGAGTGCTATGGAACGGGGCCATCGCTCTTGCGGTGAGGCGGTACAGCGACGGTCGAGCGTTAGGGCGCCGGGTGGCGCCGCTGCCGACAGCATCGCGGTGCGCCCGACGGTCCGCCTGACTGCAATCGCATTGCTGCTCGCGGCCCTCGCGCCGTTGTGCCAAGCGCAGGAGACGACGAGCCGCGGTGCGTATCCCGCGCGCGCGCTGCGCTTCATCGTTCCGTTCCCGCCGGGCGGCGGCAACGACACCATGGCGCGCGTCGTCGGCAACAAGCTCGCCGAGGCATGGGGCGTGGGCGTCGTCGTCGATAATCGCGGCGGAGGCGGCGGCAACATCGCCATGGAGCTCGCGGCGCGCGCGGCGCCGGACGGCCACACGCTGCTGCTCGGCAGCTTCACTACGCTGGTGATCAATCCGCACGTGTACCCGCGGCTCGCCTTCGATCCGGTGCGCAGCTACGCCGGCGTATCGCAGATCGCGTCCTCCGCATTGATGCTGGTGGTGCATCCCGCGTTGCCGGCGACGTCGGTGAGCCAGCTCGTCGCGCTCGCGAAGCGCGAGCCGGGCCGGATCAATTACGCCGCCGGCAGCACGGCCGGCTTTCTTGCCGGCGAGCTGTTCAAGTCCACGGCGCGCATCGATCTCGTACACATCCCGTACAAGGGCAACGCGCAGGCGCTCACGGACGTGATCGGCGGATGAGTCTCGGTGTTCTTCGGTGGCATCGTTTCCGCCCAGGCGCAGGTGACGAGCGGTCGCGTGCGCGCGCTGGCGGTGACCGGCGCACGGCGTTCCCCGTCGGTGCCCGACCTGCCCACGATCGCCGAAGCAGGGCTGCCGGGCTACGACGTCGACTCGTGGTACGGCGTGCTGGTGCCACGCGGCACGCCGCGAGCTGTCGTCACTGCGCTGAACCGCGAAATCACGCGGCTGCTCGCGCTCCCGGACGTGCAGGCGCAGCTGGTGCGTCAAGGGGCGGCGCCGGCCGGCGGCTCGCCCGAGCAGTTCGAGGCGTACGTGAAAGCGCAGGTCGCCCGCTGGGGACCTGTGATCACGGCTGCGGGACTGCGCCCCGACTGACGACCGCTTCCAGCAGTTCCCCGATATCCGAAAGCGCCGGCGCGCGCGTGGCGAGATCCAGTGCGCGGTGCGCCGCTTTTTCGGACAGGCACACGCGGGCGCACGACAGGAATTTCGCTGCGAGCTCGTCGCCGACAAGCGGCCAGTCCGGAGACCCGGGAGTCCGGTCTATGCGCAGCTCGTGCATCGTGCCGCGAGCGCGCACGCGCAGCACGTTATAGCCGGTGAGCCCGTTGTAGACGCCGGCATCGTCCATGACGTGGCTCGTCACCTTGCGCATGAGCGCGCGCACCGCCGGACGCTGCACGGCGGCATCCTCGAACGACGCCATATCCACTTTGCGATCGAGCGCCATCGCGGCCATGCAGTACTCGGTGCTGAACTTAGCTTCGAGACCGGTCTGCGGATCGTGATGGAGCAGCGGATGCTGCACGCCGGGGAGGTAGCCGACGTCTATCGCTTCGATGTCGGATGTAGCGATGCGGTCGCGCTCGAGCAGCTCCAGCAATCCCGCCATCGGGCGGTGAACGGCATAGCAGCACGGATAGCGCTTGCGGTACAGCCCTGGCTGCGCGAGCTCCCAGGGCGCGCCCAGTGTTGCGATCGTCGACTCCAGCGGCTTCGCCCGCTCGCCGGCGTACACCGCGATGAAGTTGTTCTTGCCCTCGAAGATGTCAATGCTTGCCGTATAGCCATGCTTTGCGAGCCACGCGGAATCCAGTCCGCATCGGGCGGCATGGCCGACGTGAAATGCCTTCGTCATGCTGCCGAAGTTCGCGGTGAGTCCGCTCGCCTGCGATGCGGCAAGGCCGTAGGCGTGCTGCAGCGCGGCTGCGTCGAGGCCGTACAGTCGTCCGGCGACAGCGGTGGCGGCGAAGATCCCGACCGTCGCGGTGGTGTGCCAGCCCTTGAAGTAGTGGCCGGGGCCGAGCGCGGGGGAAAGCTTGGCCGCGATCTCGAGGCCGCAGGCATAAGCGGCGAGCACCGCTTTCCCGCTCGCACGAGTGGCTTCTCCTGCAGCAAGCGCTGCAGACATCATCACGGCGCTCGGATGACCACGCAGGTTGAGCGAGGAATCGTCGTAGTCGAGAACGTGGGCGCGTATGGCATTGGCGAACGCCGCGCCGGCCGCAGGCGTCTTGAGTGCGCTGCCCCAGATCGTCGCGGCGCGCGTGCCGCCGTTCGCCGCGAGCCATGCTTCGGCAATGCGGCTCGCCGGGTCGTGCGCGCCCGCCAGGCCGCAGCCGAGCGTATCTATCAATGCGTCCCGTGCTGCGGCGATCACGGTGTCGGGGATATCTTCTTCGCGGGTGTCGGTGACGAAAGCTGCAAGGCGGGCGGTCATCATGGCGTGTGGGAGTGCGACGGTGTGGCGGAATAGTATCAGACGGCATGGCGATATTCCGTTGCGAGTCCACGCCTCGGCCGCGCGCTTGCCGATCGATGTCGCGGCAGCGATGCTGCCCACCTTTCGGAATGCCGGACTGCGGACGACTCCGGTGTGTCGGCTCACCAGGCGTCGCTTTGGCCGGAACGCGCGATGCTCAACCCGCCGCGGCGGTATGGAGCATGGTGTCGCGCTGCGCAGCGCCTTGCGGTGCATCGGCATCGCCCCGGGCACCGGTGATCATCTCGTTCAGCCAGTTGACGAGCAGCGACGAGTAGGACTTGCGGAAGGCCTCCTCCGACAGCGCATGGTCTGCCCCGCTGATCACGCGGTGAGTGAGCGAACGGGCTTGGCCGCATGCCTTGATATAGCTCGCGATGACCGGGTGGGGAATGACGGTATCGTGCTCGGACTCGATGAGCAGCACATCGCCCGAGTAGACCGAGCATGCCTTGAGCGCGCGATTGTGGGTCGGGCTCACCACCTGGCGTCGATACTTCACCAGGTTCTGCTGCTCGTGCAGCTTTCTTTTGGGCATATCCCAGTCGTCATCCTTATAGAGGGCAGGGGCGCGCAGCGCCAGCCATCGAATTTTCCGCAATCCGGTCGCAATGGCCGCAAGATAGCCGCCATAGCTGCTGCCGACCACCGCGATTGCATCCCGGTCGACGCCGGGCGAACGCACGAGCGCGTCGTACGCCTGCAGCACATCGCGAAGATTCTGCTCGCGCGTCACCGTTTCGCGCTGCCGCTCCGTTCCGGCATGGCCGCGCAGATCGAAGGTGACGCATATGCAGCCCAGCGCGGCCACTTCACGCGCGCGAGCGAGGTACTGGTCCTGAGAACCGCCCCAGCCATGAACGAACAGCACGCCGGGAAGCCGCGACTCGGGCGAGATGCGGGTGCCGGCAATGCGCTCGCCGTCGACTTCGAGCTCGATCGGCTCGTTGCGTGTGGTCATAACCGCTCCACGATTGCGTATTTGGTGATGTATCCGACGCGCGGATCGTCGCCCGCGTAATAAAGCGTCGCGCCGTCCGGGATGCGGCAAGGACCGCAGATCTCTGTGCACGTTGCGCGGATTGCCTCGAGGCGCGGCTCCTTTGCGAACGCCTGGAGCGCGCAGATTTCCGCTGTGCTCGCGCCGCCGATGCGCCACGACTGCTCGAGCACGCCCGAGTAAGGCTGGCCGCGGGTGTCCACCCCTTGCGCGATGTCGTAGTTGCGTCGCGACGCGTAGAAGCCGTCGAAACAGGCATTGGCTGCGGCGTCGTAGACGCGCGCCTGCTCGAGCGCGGTGCGTACTTCGTGCGGCAGATCGCGTGCGAGCAAGGCGTCCATGTCGCCGCGGACGACGAAAAGCTGCGAGCCTCCGTACACCATGTCGCCGTGGTGATCGGGCGTCAGGCGCTGAATGCCGTAGTAGCTCGCGATCCAGTGGCCGACACGGATTTGACCGACGCTCAGCGTTTTGACCTGATCCAGGTTGAGCTCGAGTACAACGCCGTAGCGGCCAATTTCTCGCTCGTCGATTTCACCCAGCCGTGCCTTCACTTCCGGCATGGTGCTCGCGACGAACTGACCGCGCCCGCCGGTTTCACGCACGCGCTTGATGCGTACCGGACCGCGCTCGAGGAGCACAGCAGCAGCGTCCAGCGCGTCCTGGATCGCGAATGCGGAGTAACCGGGAAGCACGACGCCGGCAACACGGGATCCGAATTCCGTGCTCCAGTTGTCCGGCGCTACCGCGTGGCTTGAAGGCAGAGGATGCGTGATTATCTTCGTGGCAATGTAGGCGTGGGGTACGACGCCGCCGAAAAGATCGAGCTCGCTTGCGATGCCGAGGTCGCGTTCGGCATGCTCCTTCGTCAGCGTCTCGCTCGGCACGAAATACAGGTCCGGAGCCTTCTCGCCGCTCCCGGGGTCATAGTCGCCACCCGCGTCGCTAGCCAGCAGCGCGGCGATTTGCTTGGCGATCTGCGTTCGGGTGATGTCTTCGTGTCCTGGCGGCACACACGAGCCGCCGACCGCGTGGCAGACGATTTTCCTTCGCTGGGGCATGATCTCACCATTTACTCCAAGCGAGCACGGTTCCGCGCCTGATATGTCGCAAGGCGTGTCGCTGTCGTCGCGTGGACCAGCGTCGCGAAGCTGAGCTGCAAATGCTGTTCCAGGGAATCGCAAGCCCCGGCCGCTTTGTCGTAAACCGGGGGAGAATCGGGCGCGGACCGGTGCGGCTGCTATCGGCTTTTCGCAGCTTCTCGAACGGTTTCTCAGAAGCGCGCGGTGAAGCCGAGAACGCCCGACCATTTGGCAGTGAGCTGTACCCCGTTGACGTATTGATAGACCGGTTTCTGCACAAAGCCGTAGACCGAGACACCCTTCGCGAGCGAGTAGCTCAAACCGGGACTCACATACACGAAGTTGCCGCCGGTGTCGTCGGGTTCCGCCTGCGCGCCCGAATCACGGCCGCGCCACAGCGTATTCACCTGCAGCATGAGCCCGATCTTGTCGGTCGCCTCGTAGCGGTACCCGACGTCCACCGTCGCGCGCTTCCCCGGCCGGTAATCTTCGCTGCTGTTGAGAGGCGCCTGCCAAAGGGCCTGCACGAACCATGACGAATCCGACTTGCCGAGCAGGCTGCTGTAGAACGCCCCGAGCACGATGTCGGTCGTGCCCGTTCCCGGCTGCAGCGTACGTTCGGCCCGCGCTCCCGCCGCATTGACGACATCCTTGTCTCCTGTCGGCAGCTTGAGGCCGGAATTGAGACCGTAGAAATTGAGCCGCTGAGCCTCGATGTTCTCCGAGCGCAGCTGATAGCGACCGATCACCCGAACATCGCCCCAGCGCTCGAAATTCCATTGCTCCGGCACCTGAGCCCCTCGGTGGTTGTGGATGTGCAGATGAGACCGGTCGAGGTAGGGCACGGCTGCCGATACCGCCCAGCGCTCGTTGAACGTGTAGTCCACGGTCGCAAGCAGGTTGCGATTGGTGGTCGAAACCTCATCGTGATGCTTGGGTATCTGCCCCACGTTGAGCTTTCGCGTGCCGGACATCGGCTGATCCTGCTTGATGTACTCGTAACGCAAATCCAGTCGCAGTCCCGGCTCGACCGCGACACCCTGCAGATCCCAGTTGGTGTTCAATACGCAAAACGCGGAGCCGCAGGACGCCTCCGCATAGGTCGTGCACGTCGTCAGAATGACGGCAGCGAGCGATACCGTGTAGCACTTCATCTCTGCTCCAAAGAAAGTGGCAAACGACGCTGCTTATGCGAGCGTCGATGCGATGAACGTAAGGGCGTTGAAGCGTTACAGGGGGGCTGGGGGAGCGCGCGGTCCGGCGGCGGCGTTGCGAAAGGACGTCTTCCAGGCGACCGGGGATACGGCCCCCGCAAGATGGCTTGCCGCGCGTTGCGGCAAGAACGTAAGAATTTCAGTCGGACCCGCCGTGATCCGCGGCTGGTGATGGGGGCAGGCGCCGTCCTTGATGCAGCAGCATGCGCCGCCCTGGCCGCCGGAGCACGGGACAGCCACCGTCACAGCGGGCGTGTTCGCCTCATGCCATGCGGAAGTAGAGCGGTCGGTGCGGTGTGCCGTCGCCCGGTCGTGCGCCGCATGATGGGCCTCGTGCGCGCTTGCAGCGCCACACCACAGGAGGAGCATGCAAGCCCATGACACGAGCAGAGAAACGCTGAGGCGCTGCAGAGGCACGAGTTATCGCAATCCGGCTGGGGTGATCGATTCTAAGATAAACGCTCTGGTCTCGGCGATTAATCCTGCTACGCGTACTTTCGTGGTCTGAAAAAGGGGAACCTCAAGAAAAGACCTCGGCTTTACGTTGCAACTTCGCGCTTTTCGTATTCCGTTCGCGCCGGCCTTCTACGACGTGCCCCCAACGCTGTTGTCATCCGGATCTTGGACTCCAAGCTTGAGATTTTCGGCCAGCCCGTGCAATCTGCCTGACATTTTTCATGGGGTTCGCATGCTGCGACTTGACTCTCGCGCGTTGCTGGCCGCCGTCGCAGCCTTGTTGATCGGCGGGTGTGGCGGTGCCGATGTCGGCGGGACCAGTGCGACGGTGGAGACGACACCGCCAGTATTTGCATTTCCTCTTCCTCCCGTGAATGGCCCGGCGTGGACGACGTTCGGCGGCGACCCGCAGCACACGTCTTTGGCACAGATCGCTACGCAGAACCTCGGCCGCATTCGGTGGATCACGGCTGTGGACATGGCGCCGCAATATTCGCCGCAGGGTTATCTGCTCATGCATTACGGCCCGCCGGTCATTACCAGCAAGAACGTCGTCATCGTGCCGGTGAAACAAGCTGCCGAGAGCGCGTTCCGGGTGGAGGCGCGAGCCGGCTACGACGGCAGTCGATTGTGGAGTATCGCGAGCGACTACGTCATGCCGCTTCATCACTGGATGCCAAGCTACAACGTCACACTGACGTCGGCAAACCGCGTGTACGCGCCGGGCGCAGGCGGCAAAGTGATCTACCGGGACAACGCCGACTCCGCTACTTCGGAAACCAAGACCGCCGTGTTCTACGGCGACGCGATGTACAGCGCGAACAAGGCGGCGCTCGACGCGCAGGTGTTCGTCAATACGCCGATTACGGCCGACTCGCAGGGCAATATCTATTTCGGATACATCGCCATCGCCGGCAATCCGGCAGGCCTCACCAGCGGGCTCGCGCGCATTGCTGCCGACGGGACCGGCAGCTGGGTCGCGGCCGCTGCGATGGTCGGCGACAGCGCGATGAAGAAGGTCGCGATGAACAGCGCGCCGGCTTTGAGCAGCGATCAGAAGACCTTGTACGTGGTGGTGAACAGCTCGGACGCCGCATCGACGACCGAGGTCGCCTCGGGCTACGTCGCCGCGCTCGATGCCGCCACACTCGTGACGAAAGGCCGCGCCAGGCTCATCGATCCGCAAAGCGGCGGACCAGCCAACGTCAGCGACGACAGCACCGCGTCGCCGACGATCGGACCGGATGGTGACGTCTACATCGGCGTCCTCGAGTCGACCATCGGCGCGCACAACGGCCGCGGGTGG
>JBLNBW010000294.1:0-3481 GCA_050260255.1 Rhodospirillaceae bacterium
GCTGCACGGTCGGATCGAAGTCCTCCCATACGCCGTTGCGCCACACGCCTTGCGCTTCCTCGACGTCCATCGCGCCCTGCCGCTTCAGGATATCGGCGGCGGGCTGTGCCGTCCCTTCCCGGTCCACGCACACGGCGAGCACGACGCCCGCCGGGCGCTCCACCGGTTCGTCGGGATTGGCCTTCGACGGATCGCCGCCGCGGGCGCCCGTCAATCCGCCTTGCAACGATCCGGCATACGCGCCGACGCCCGCACCGGCGACCACGGCGGGCGCGACAAAACCCGGCTCGCCGGCTGCCGCTGCAATGCCGCCCGCCGCGAGCCCCGCCACGCCGCCGATCAGTCCGCCCACGGCAGCGGTCTTGCCGGAATGCTTGGTGCCTTCGTCGTGATGCGCGTCCCCGCCTATCGGATACTGCGCGTGCTGCCCCGGTGTGGTGACGTAGAAAGTGCCGTACTCGCTGCGCGCGAAACCGGCCTCTGCGAGTGCAGCCGCCGCTGCGTCAGCAGCCGTTTGCGTCTCGAAACGCCCCGCGATGATCTTCGACATTGCCTCTCCTTTGACCCATGGAGACACGAGCGGCGGGCCACGAGTCCGCCGCCCGCCGGTCTTATGCTGTGGTCCGCAATGCCTGTGCCTTGCCGAGCGTGCGTCGCACTTCGACGCTCGGCACGCGCATCAGTGTCCGGTACTTGGTGATGGTGCGGCGCGCGACGCGCAGTCCTTGCTCCGACAGCAGCGTCGCGAGCTTCGCGTCCGAGAGCGGGCGTGCCGGATCCTCGGTGGTGATGAGCTCCTTCAGCAACGCGCGCACTGCCGTCGCCGAGCAGGCGCCGCCGGCCTCCGTCGCGAGCTGACGCGAGAAGAAGTGCTTGAACTCGAAGACGCCGCGCGGCGTCGACATGTACTTGTTGTTCGTCACGCGGCACACCGTCGATTCGTGGAGATTGAGCTGCGCGGCGATGTGCTTCAACGCGAGCGGCTTCATCGCCACTTCGCCGTACTCGAGGAAAGCGCGCTGCTTCTGCACGATCGCCTCCGCGACGCGCTGTATCGTCACCAGGCGCTGCTCCATGCTGCGCAAAAGCCACCGCGCCTCCTGCAGCTGCTTGCTGAGATACGAGTGGCCGCTGCCCGATACCGCGTCGACGTACGAGCGGTTGATGCGCAACCGCGGCACGACGGCCGGGTTCATGTTGACCACCCACTTGCCGCGCACTTTGGACACGATCACATCGGGCACGACGAAACGCGTCTCGCCGCGGCCGAAACGATGCCCGGGTTTCGGATCGAGCGAACGGATCAGCGAAATCGCTTCATGCAGCGTCGCCTCGTCGCAATGGAGCAGCTGCTGGAGCTTGCCCACTTCGTGCGCGGCGAGCGTCGGCAAGTGGTTCTGCACGATCTTGCATGCGGCTTCCCACGCACGGCCGCGCTCGGGGCGCGTGTTGAGCTGCAGCTGCAGACATTCGGGCAGCGACGTCGCGCCGACACCGGGCGGATCGAGGGTCTGCACGAGCTTCAACGCCGCGCGCAGCTCGTCCACATCGACGGACACCTCCGGAGGAAGGAGCGACGCCAGCTCTTCGAGCTTCACCTTGAGATAGCCGTCGTCGTCCAGCGCATCGACGATGAAGTGGGTGAGCGCGCGGTCGCGCTCGCCCATTTGCGAGAGCATGAGCTGGCTGCGCAGATGGCTGTGCAGGCTGGGCTCGGGCTCGCCCCAGTCGGTGCGCTCGTTTTCGCCGTCAGCGTTGCTGCCGTTGCCGTACGACAGCCCTTCATAGCTGAAACGCTCCTCGCCGTCCGCCTCCGAGTCCTCTGCGGGCTGCGCGGGCGCCGGCGTAGGCTCGGCGATCGGCGTCGCGGTGGCCGCTGCGGCGGGCAGCGGCGCCTTGTTCTCGGGCGTCTCTTCCAGGAAAGGATTGTTGACCAGCGCCTCGCCCATCTCCTGGGCGAACTCGAGCGCGGAAAGCTGGAGCAGGCGCAACGCCTGCTGCAATTGCGGGGTAAGCGCCAAATGCTGGCGCAACCGTAGATCCAAAGCCGGTGCCATGCGTTAAGTCCTCTCGATTTTTGTGTAGCCGGCGGAGCGCCAGCGTCGCTAATGCGCTGCGACGCTTGGAGCAGGTCAGCCGCCGCCGCGATGCGCGGGTCCGGGTCCGAACATGCGAACCGGGCACGCTCCGCGTGTGACTGCGCAGGGTTGTTGCAAGCGCCGTGCCCGCCCCGTGGGCACGACTTGTGCTCCACTGGCCGGCCTTCACTTAAGGAGGCCGCATGCTGCGCAGACTTCTCGTGTCCCTCGTCTTCGGTCTGTCGATGTCGCCGATCGGCGCCACGGCTATGGACGCACCTGGGAAACCGGCTGGACCGGCACAGAAGGATCCCGGGCAAAGCTCCAAGCCCGCCGATCCGCTGGGTAGGCTCAAGCCTTACGAAGAGCGCCGCTACCGCATGGACATGCAGGACTGCGGCAAGGAAAAAGGCGTGGAGCGGCGCTTATGCGAACGGACGGTGCGCAACAAAGCGGCGGCCAAGTCGCGCCGCCGTGCTGCTGGACATTGACGGGTCAGCGCGCCGGCGTGGAATGCGCCTCGGCGGACTGCGCTTTACCGCCGATCGGCCCCGTCGTGCCGGCGGGCTCCACCGTTTTCTTCGAAAGGTTGTCTTGAGACGTAGGCCCGGCAGAGGTTGCGCCGCGTCCGAACTTCGCTGCAATCCGGTCCTGCACACGCGTGAGCGCATCCTGCTGCTCGCGCGCCTGGCGGGCTTCTTCGGCCTTTTTCTCGGCCGCCGCCGCCTGCTGCTCCGGTGACGGCGGCGGCAATCGCGCGTACGCCGGCGCAGCGATCGTCGTCGCCCACATCAATACAAGGGCTGCTTGCTTCATGGGCACCTCTTGAAAAAGTCGCCCGGGGGCGACGTCCGAAAGTGCTGCACCACGCAACGGTTACGCCGGCGGAACGTGACGCAAGTGCGCGAGATCGCGCTGCTACTGCGCGAGCTTGAGACGCATGTCGTTCTTGACCGACTTGACCCCGCCCACGCGGCTCGCGGCCGCTACTGCGCGATCCGCCATGTCCTGTGTGTCCACGAACCCGCTCAGCTGGACGACACCGCGAAAGGTTTCCACGTTGATCGCGTTGGCCTTGACGCCCGGCTCTTTGATGAGCGCCGTCTTGACCTTGGCCGTCACCGCCGCATCGCCCGCGTATTCGCCGGGGGATTCGCGCGTCGCCGTCGGCGCGCACGCAACGACGCTCAACGCGACCGCGCTGAACGCTGCCGCCAAGATCGTCTGCTTCGCTGTGTTCATAAATGCTCTACGACCTGAATGCCGCCCGGGCGGCTCCCCGCCCGGGCGCTGCTTGCGGTAAACGCGTTTCTGATTGGCGGATTGGCCACCCACGTCGCCCTGGGTTCCCGAGCGATTCGTGTGGGTGCGCTGGGCGGTTTGGGTGGCCTGGTGAGCGCTGG
>JBLNBW010000295.1:0-7474 GCA_050260255.1 Rhodospirillaceae bacterium
GACGCGCAGGCGATCGGGTCCGGCTTCCGGCGCGAGCTGGATGAGCTCCTACACGTGCGCACGCGGCGCCGCGCATTTCGCTGTCAATCATCGCCGGCAGCCAGACGGCCCTCGTGCCCAAGCTGCGCCGAGGCGAGCTCGATCTCCTCGTTACGGCGGCCCCCGGCCGTGAAGCGGAAGACTGGGCGCAGGTGACGATTGCAAGGATGCGTCCGAGCGTCTGGGACTGAAGGAACTGCCCGTTCGCGGCCGGGAACCGCTGCGGCGCCGCTGCGTCGCCATCTATCGCAAGACGTATCTGTCGGCCGCCGCCACGCGCCTGGTCGAGCTGCTGCAGGAAAGACGCTTTTCCGTGCGCCGGTCCAAACAAGGCACGGCAAGGGAACTGCGCTGCTACGCCGGACGCCACCGAAGCGCTTGCGCAGCGTGTGGCGCAGCGCATCGGTCGGCTTTCCGCGTCTCGCTTGCAGCGGAATGCCGGCAACAGTACGGTGTGTCGCCGAACATCCCGGTTCGCTTGCATGATTGACAAGCCCAGTTCCCTGCCGCATCGTTGCCAGGTCGGAGTCTTGGAGACATGCTCCATGGACGAGTCGGAATCACCCGCCGCAGCGAGGGCCGACGCTTTCGCCATCATGGCGAACGCAAGTCCGGTGATGATCTGGGTAACCGACAAAGCAGGGCGCCCCCTGTTCGTCAATCAGGCGTGCCAGGAATTCTTCCAGCTCACCGAGGCCGACCTTCGCGATCGGCATTGGGAGCAAATGCTTCACCCCGACGATGCCGATACTTATATCCGGCAGTTCGATCTCGCACTCCGGCAGCGAGCGCACTTCCGGTCTAGAGGCCGGTTCCTGAGGCACGACGGCGTATGGCGGTGGGTAGACTCTACCGCGGCGCCCTATTGGTCCCGTGAGAACGCCTTTCTGGGGATGGTGGGAAGCAGTCCCGATATCACGGAACTCGTGGAACACGAGCAAGCGCTGCAAGCGAGCGAAGATCGCTTCCGGCACATGGCCGATAACTCTCCGGTGCTTATCTGGGTAACCGAACCGGACGGATCGTGCAGCTTCCTCAGCAAGTCGTGGTACGACTGCACGGGCCAAACGCCCGCAGCAGGGCTTGGCTTCGGCTGGGTCAACGCGCTGCATCCCGAAGATCAAGGGTACGCACGAGAAACGTTCCTCAAGGCCAATGCAACCCGATCGCATTTCAGGCTCGAGTACCGGTTGCGGCGGAAAGACGGCTCCTATATCTGGGTCATCGATACCGCCGCTCCGCGGTTCGACGCGAATGGCCGATTTTTGGGTTACGTCGGCTCGGTCATCGACATTACCGAGCGGAAGAAGGTCGAGGATCTCCTCAAAGAGACCGACAAACGGAAAAACGAATTTCTGGCCACGCTCGCGCACGAGCTTCGCAACCCCCTAGCGCCGCTGCGCACCGGCCTCGAGATCATGCGGCTGTCCTCCGGCGATCCCGGCACGATCTCACGCACGCGAGATCTCATGGAACGACAGGTCGAACAACTCGTTCGGCTCATCGACGATCTCATGGACGTCGCCCGCATCACCACCGGCAAGCTTCACCTCTCGATGAGCCGAGTAGACGTATCCCATCTCATAGACTTGGCCCTCGAAACCACCAATCCGATCATTCTCGATAGAGCGCATACGGTTACGGTGACGAAGACGCCGTCGCCGATCTACATAGAGGCCGATTCCGTTCGCATCACGCAGGTATTTGCCAACATACTGACGAACGCAGCCAAATACACCCCGCGCGGCGGAAAGATCACTGTCGAGGTGCAAAAGGACGCCGGCGATGCAGTCGTGCGAATCACCGATTCCGGCATCGGCGTTCCCCTCGAGTACCAGGCGCAGGTGTTCGACCTGTTCTCACAGAATGTCGGGCAACAGGAGCGGCTGGCGGACGAGACGAGCGGACTCGGCATCGGACTGCACCTGGTAAAACGGCTCGTCGAGCTGCATCGGGGCCAGGTAACGCTCACCAGCGCGGGACCGAGCACCGGTACGACGGTAGAGGTACGTCTTCCCGCAGTCCCGGACAGGATCATCGACGAACTGCGTTATCCGTCGGACACGACCGGCGTCGATAAACGCAAAATTCTCGTCGTCGACGACAATGTCGACGCGGCCCAAAGCCTGGCGCTTCTGCTGCGCCTGCAAGGTCACGAGGTCGAGACGGCTTTCGGCGGTGAATCTGGCTTGACGACAGCCGAGGCGTTCAGACCGGACATGATTCTTCTCGATCTGCGCATGCCGCGAGTACACGGTTACCAGGTCGCCCGTGAGCTGCGCGCGACGGACTGGGGCAAGAAAATCGTGCTGATAGCGTTGTCCGGGTATGGACAAGAAGACGATTTTGCAGCGTCGAAAGCAGCAGGTTTCGATTACCACCTGGTCAAGCCGGTAGACCCGAAGCAATTACAGGCTTTTTTCCGCCCGAATCGTAGACACGTCGATCAAACGTGACTTCCTGTCTACCTCGCCCCATCGGATACGAACCGTCTGCACACACTCAATACATGGCGGTCGCGGCTCGAATATCGGCGCTCGGTTCGGCCACAAGGATACGCACTGGCCGTCCGCGAAAAAATTGCTTCGGGCAAGGGTGTGCCGATAGCCGGTCTCTCGCCCTTGCGCCCTGCCAGCTGCCCGGGCACACGGCTTGATTTGCCAAAGGAATATGCCAGGTACATAATTTCCGGACACCGTAGCGGAACCGGTTATGGCCCTCCGCGTGGGTTTGTAGAGGCGTTTTTTTCGACCAACTCGTCGTAATGAAGCTTACGCCCCTAAAGGCCCTCGCGGTCGCGATTGCCTGCTCACTCTTGGCGCTTGCGCTACGGCTCTCCCTTAACGCCGTCCTCGGATCGGGTCAGGCTTATGCCTTCGCCTTGGCTGGCGTTGCCCTGTGCATATACCTGGCGAATTGGCGGGTCGCCATCGTCAACGCCTTGCTGTCTGCCGTGTGGGTTAATTACCTCTACGTCATACCGCGATACGAGTTCGCCCACGCTCTCAACGTCCCTATCGTCGCAGGATTCGTGAGCTACCTTTTCCTCGCTGCCGTCCTTATTTACTTCGGCGCACGGGAGTCCCGCGCGCATGAAGCGACCAAGCGCGCGCTGGAGGCTGCCGACCGCGCAAACGAGGCCTGGCGCCGCGCCGACAAACAAAAGGACGAGTTCATCTCCGTCCTGTCGCACGAGCTGCGAAATCCGCTCGGCGCCGTATGGAATGCGGCAATCGTCATTCGGGCGCGCAGCCGCAACAGGGACTTGATGCCGGCCGTGGAGTTGCTGCATCGCCAGCTTCAGCAAATGCGGCGCTTGCTCGATGATCTGCTCGACGTCGCGCGCATCAACCGCGGCCTCATCGAGCTGCACCGTGAGATGCAGGACATCCGCGGATGCGTTCAGAACGCGATTGATGCCAACATGCATCTGGTGGAAGAAGCGCAGCAGTCGCTCGATGCCGTCATGCCCGACCGCCCCGTCATGGCGTGGGTCGATGGCGCGCGAATCACGCAGATCATGTCCAATCTGATCAATAACGCCGCCAAATACGCTGGTCGCGGCGCGCAAATCGAAGTGCGTATAGAGCCGGGACCAGATCGGGTGACGCTGGTCGTGCGCGATAATGGCGCTGGAATCCACCCCGAGCTGCTCGCTCACCTCTTCGAGCGATTTCCCGCAAAGGAGAAGGAAACGGCTGTTCTCGGCTTGGGCTTGGGCCTCTGGATCAGCCAGAGCCTCGCTTCGCTTCACGGCGGTGAAATTACGGCAGCAAGCGAGGGGCTGGGCAAAGGCGTGCAGTTTCGCGTTTGCTTTCCGCACGGTCCTGTTACCGCGTCGTCGCCATAATCGGCGGTCTTGCGCGGCGCTCATTCGGTTTGCCGCGCTTCATTTCGCGCGCCATGCGAAGCGAGCTGCGCATATCTGTTCAAGCATTTCTTTGACGCGTCTTCTTCGTTTGGTCGGCAATGCGAGATCCGCGAATCGCTCACGATTCGCAACACGTCGCTCTGAAGCCGCGTCGATGACGGACCCGGCAGCTGCGCCATGCGCGTCCCCATCTGGAACGCAGGCTTGAAACCTGCTAGCGCCTCCCCTGCCGCGCCGCGCGGTATACCGACGACTGGCACTCGATGACGCAGGAAGTAAGAGAAGGTTTACCGGCACCGCTCGGTGCGACCTGGGACGGCAGAGGCGTCAACTTCGCGCTCTTCTCGGCGCACGCCACCAAGGTGGAAGTGTGTCTGTTCGATCCGGCGGGCACGCGCGAAATCGCCCGAGTCGAGCTCCCCGAATACACCGACGAAGTGTGGCATGGCTACCTTCCCGGCATCGGCCCGGGGACGCCGTACGGCTATCGCGTGCACGGCCCGTACGAGCCGCAGGCCGGCCACCGTTTCAATCCCAACAAGCTCGTGCTCGATCCCTATGCGCGCGCGCATCTCGGCGACCTGCGCTGGGATGCGGCGTGCTTCGGTTATACCATCGGCGCAGATGGCGACGATCTTACGTTCGACACGCGCGACAGTGCGCCTTTCATGCCCAAGTGCGTTGTGGTCGATCCGAACTTCGACTGGCATGGCGAGCGGGGCCGCCGCGCGATTCCGTGGGACCGGACGATCATCTACGAGACGCACGTCCGCGGGTACACGAAACTCTTTCCCGCGGTGCCAGAGCATCTACGCGGCACGTATGCCGGCCTCGGCGCGAGCGAGGTGATTCAGTACATCAAGTCCATCGGCATCACCACGGTGGAGCTGCTGCCGGTGCACACGTTCATCAACGACAGCCACCTGCTCGACAAAGGTCTCACCAACTACTGGGGCTACAACAGCATCGGATTCTTCGCGCCCGACCCACGCTATGCCGCCGACCGGTCGCAAACCCTGAAGGAGTTCAAGGAAATGGTCGCCCGCTTCCACGAGGCAGGGATCGAGATCGTTCTCGACGTGGTGTACAACCACACGGCCGAAGGCAACGAGCGCGGGCCGACGCTTTCGTTCAAGGGGATAGACAACCGCTCCTACTATCGCCTGCTACCCGATCAGCCGCGCTACTACATCAACGACACCGGCACCGGCAATACGCTCAATCTGTCGCATGCACGCGTCATCCAGATGGTGACCGACAGCCTGCGCTACTGGGTGACCGAAATGCAGGTGGACGGCTTTCGCTTCGATCTCGGTACGATTCTCGCGCGCGAGCCGCAGGGCTTCGACAACGACAGCGGCTTTCTCAAGGCGTGCGTCCAGGACCCGGTGCTCGCAACGGTGAAGCTCATTGCGGAGCCATGGGACTGTGGACCGGGCGGCTACCAGGTCGGTCGTTTCCAGCCGGGTTGGGCCGAGTGGAACGACAAGTTTCGCGACACCGTGCGCGACTACTGGCGCGGAGAAGCGTTACCGGGCGCGCTTGCGCCCCGATTGTGCGCGTCGGGAGATCTTTTCAACCATCGCGGCCGCAAACCGTGGGCCTGTGTCAACTTCATCACCGCGCACGACGGCTTCACGCTGAACGACCTCGTGAGCTACAACGACAAGCATAACGAGGCGAACGGCGAGAACAACAGCGACGGCCACTCCGACAATCGCTCCTGGAATTGCGGAGCGGAGGGCCCCACCGACGACCCCGCGATCAACGCGCTGCGCGAGCGCCAGATGCGCAATCTCCTCGGCACGCTACTGCTCGCGCAGGGCACGCCGATGATGCTCGCCGGCGACGAATTCGCGCGCACCCAGAAGGGCAACAACAACGCGTACTGCCAGGACAACGAGATCAGCTGGGTCGACTGGAACCTGGGCGAAAAGGGCAAGCGCCTCATCGCCTTCGTGCAGAAGCTCACCGCATTGCGGCAGCGCTATCCGGTGCTGCGGCGCACGCGCTTCCTGACCGGAGCGCGCAACCACATGCTCGACGTGAAGGACGTGACGTGGATCAATGCGTCGGGTGCGGAAATGAACGATCAGGACTGGCAGGACGGCAACATGCGGGTGTTCGGCATGCTGATCGACGGCCGCGCCCAGACCACCGGCATCCGCCGCCGCGGCTCGGACGCCACGATGCTGCTGGTACTCAATGCCTACCACGATCTCGTGCGCTTCACGCTGCCCGCATGCGAAGGCGGTCTTGCATGGTCGCTGCTCGTGGACACCAACGCCACGGATGCCGAAGGGTCAAGCTTCGACTTCGGAAAAGCTTACGAGGTCACCGGCCGGTCGCTGCTCCTCTTCGTCCTCAACCACTCGACTTGATCGCGAACGTGTAGAGCGGCGTTGCCTGCCCGGCACCCCGAGGTCTCGCACAAGAAAAACATGACGAACGCCGTCAAGTGCACGCACCGCAAGGCAAGTGTAGGTGAGAGGACCTGCCCGGCCGCGGTTCATACGGCGCGCGATATGCTGCAGCGGCGTTTACTTCGCGTCGCATTACAAACGGCGTCTCTGCGAATCCGCAGAAAACTGGAATCCATATAGTTTTCCGCCGTCGGCGAAGCGCCGATTCTTCGTAGCTCATGATGCGGCGCTTCCCGTTACGCTATACGGCGGCCGTCGCCGGTGCGACTTCGAGCGCGACATGCGGACGCGCATCGAGCGTGCGGTGGATGCGGCAGGTCTTCGCGATGCCCGCAAGTATTTTTCTCGTCGGCTCGGGTATCGCGTCGTCCACGCGCAACACGACGGAGAAATTTCCGTAATGACCTTCCTTCTCATCGAATGAGGCGGAAAGCTCCACGCTGAGATTGTTCCGTGTGAGGCCCTTGCGCTCCATGTAGTGCGCTACCGTCGATATGGTGCACGTGCCGAGCCCGAGGAGAAGGAGATCGATCGAACGCGGCACATTGTTCCCCGCGCGTTCGATATCGATCCGAAATTCTCCGGCCGATCCGGTGTAGTACCCCTCAACTTCGCTTTTGCTGATGATGACCTTTGCCATGTGCTACTCCGTTCTCTCTAGTCACGCCCGCGTTAAATCCGGATGGCGCGTACGATATCAATCCAGAATCCTGCCGGTGGTCTGGTCGATGCGCATGCGCGGGCGCCGGTCCAGATCAGTTCCCGTCACGCGCAAATAGCAGCATCCTTCCGGCGTATAAGTGGAGTGCAGCTGTGCGCCCCAGTAAAGTCCTACTTCCCCGGGATTCAGCTTGTACTTGCAGTGCACCTCCAGCGTCGCATGGCGGGGGTCGCTTCCAGCGTCCGTGCGCCTCCATTCCGTCATCTCGGTATAGTCCTTCACTTGGGCGTAGAGCGCCCACGAGTCGCCGTGATCGTGAGCGGGCGACGTGCGCGTCTTGGGACTGCGGTAAGCGAGGACCTCGAAGCCGAGCTCGGGATCCATGTAGATCTGGCGCGCGCCCGCTTCGATCCCGTCGTTGAAGTACTCGTCGACGAATCCGGCGTTCCTGACCAGCCGCTCCATATTCTTTCTGACGCG